>NZ_CAXCCZ010000029.1:0-14939 GCF_963981275.1 uncultured Candidatus Thioglobus sp.
TTAACTGTTGTTAAACCAACCGAACGCCAAGCTTGCATACCACCACGATAATATTTTAGTAATTCAGGTGGGTAGCCCAGGGCAATTAATTTGCGAATCATTTTTGGTGATTTTCCACACCAAAATCCGTTGCAATAAATTACCAAAATTTTAGCATTGGTATAATCGTAGCCCGTTATCCCGGAATTAACGCCAAATAAAGTTAGCGTTTGATTACGAGAACTTAAAGCGCGCAATTGATTATTGTCAACTCTTATCGATGTTGGAATCATGCCTGTAATAATGGTTGCCGACTGAGGACGCGCATCAATTATAAGCACTTGTTCATCTCCGTGAGAGATGTCATTAATGTATTCAATTACCTCCAACTCAGCAACTGTTTCCACAGGATATGTGCCAAAGGGAAATAGTGGCTGTATTTTTCCACGCCAAGTACCTTGATAAAACTTCATGATTTCATGAGATCTATCTTGGTTTCTTTGAATATTAACCACTTCACCTTGGTGAATAATTGGAACAGACTTAAGGCCTTTCTCAATTAAAACCTCTTTGGCGTTAATCGAAAAGGATGTGAGTAAAAATAGAAATATGAAAAATTTCATGCCGAATAGCCTAAATAGAATCTATTGTAGTTTGGAGCGAATCAATCCAGAAACCACACCCATATCAGCCTTACCATCTAACTGGGTTTTTAACACACCCATTAACTTACCCATGTCTTGCATGGAAGATGCACCTGTAGCAGCAATAGCTTGATCAACAGCAACCAAAACTTCAGACTCAGACAATTGTTTTGGCATGTAATTATTTATAATAATAAGCTCGGCCTCTTCAACATCAACCAAATCATCCCGGCCAGCATCTTTAAATTGAGAAATAGAGTCTTTGCGCTGCTTAACCATTTTTTGAATAACGGCCATTGCTTGCGTGTCGTTGAGCTCGATACGCTCATCTACCTCTCTTTGCTTTATCGCACCTAAAATCATACGTAAAGCCTTTAAAGCTGCTTTATCCTTAGCCTTCATGGCTAACTTCATATCATTAGTAATCTGAGTTTTTAATGCTGACATAATATTATTTTTATTTAGTTAAAAAAAATGCCGATACAAAGATCGGCATTTGAAGAAAAATCTTAACACAGTAACGCGTTAAGTTTCTTTTAGTACATTCTCTTTCTATGAACGCGATTCTTAGCCATTTCTTTGTGGGTACGCTTAACGGCTGCAGCTTTCATACGCTTATTAACCCAAGTTTGTTTTTCATAAAACTCTTTTTTACGTACGTCAGTAATAACGCCCGCTCTGTCGCATGAACGACGAAAACGTCTAAGGGCAATGTCAAATGGTTCGTTCTCTCTTACTTTAATTGAAGGCATATTTAATTTTCCTTATGAAGCTGAAGCATCAGCAGTTGTACTGTCAAAATCAACCAATTGAACAATCGCCATTGGTGCTTTATCGCCAGTACGGAAACCAGCTTTTAAAATACGGATGTAACCACCAGGGCGATCTTTATAGAACGGTCCTAGCTGAGTGAATAATTTAGCAACCATGGCATCATCACGCAATTTAGCAAAAGCATTACGACGGTTAGCAACACTATCAGTCTTAGCTTTAGTGATTAATGGCTCAACAACACGACGAAGCTCTTTTGCCTTTGGCAAAGTTGTTCTGATGGTTTCATGATCAAACAATGAGTTTGCCATATTTTTAAACATCGCCTTACGGTGAGAAGAGTTACGATTTAGTTGTCTACCTGACTTTCTATGTCTCATGCTATTTCCTTATTCACTCATTAGATCAACTGGCGGCCAGTTAGGAATATCTGTTCCTAAATCAAGACCTTTGTCAGTTAATACTTCTTTAATTTCGTTTAATGATTTACGACCTAAATTAGGCGTTCTCAATAAATCTTGCTCAGACTTTTGGATTAAATCACCGATGTAGTAGATTTGCTCTGCCTTAAGACAATTAGCACTACGTACTGTTAACTCAAGCTCATCTACAGCTGCTAACAACTGAGGATCGAAATCATCAGATGTAGGTAGCGCCTCTTCTTCTTCAACAAGCTCTAATTCAACGAATGAAGATAGTTGATCTTGAAGAATTGATGCAGCACGCTTAATAGCAGCCTCTGCATTTACAGAGCCGTTAGTCTCAATCACCATGTTAAGTTTATCAAGGTTAACTTTTTGCTCAACTCTAGCCGCATCAACAGTAAAGCTAACACGTTTGATTGGAGAAAAGCTTGCATCAAGCTGGATGCCACCAATAGAAGTTGCTTCGTCAGAACGAGAAGCCGCTGTATCGTAACCAATACCTGTACCAATCTTAAGCGTCATACGGATATGACCACCATCATTAACAGTTGCAATAACAAAATCAGGGTTGTGGGCAGAAATATCACTACCATTAGCTTCGATATCAGCTACCGTAACTTCACAAGGGCCTTTTTTATCAATAACAACTTCAGTTGTCTCAGTAGTATTAAGTGCGACAGAAACTTCTTTCAGGTTAAGTAAAATGTCTAATACGTCTTCCTGAACACCTTCGATGGTAGAGAATTCATGCATCACACCATCAATGGCAACTTCTGTTACTGCTGAGCCTGTCATTGATGATAGTAAAGTTCTTCTAAGGGCATTACCCAAAGTATGGCCAAAACCTCTTTCTAATGGCTCAAGAACAACCTTGAACTCATTGGTAGCAGTCTGTGAAGACTCAACTAGTTTTGGCTTTAAAAAATCTTTTGCGTTACCTTGCATAATTAATCCCTTATTTAGAATACAATTCAACAATTAAATGCTCTTGGATGTCTGAAGATAGATCATCACGTACAGGAACATTTTTGAATAAGCCTTTTAAGGCTTTAGAATCTACGTCAATCCACTCTGGTTGATCGCCTTGCTCAGCAAGTTCTACGGCTAATTGAATACGACTTTGCTTTTTAGCCTTTTCACGAATAGAGATTTCATCGTTAGCACTCACCTGGTAAGAAGGAATGTTGACAATTGAACCGTTAACCAAAATTGACTTATGAGAAACTAACTGTCTTGCTTCGGCACGTGTAGAGCCAAAACCCATACGGTACACAACATTATCAAGACGACACTCAAGAAGTGATAACAAGTTTTCACCAGTTGAGCCTTTCTTTTGAGAAGCCTTTTGGTAGTAAAGTCTAAATTGCTTTTCTAATACACCGTAAATACGTCTAACTTTTTGCTTTTCACGAAGTTGCAAGCCGTATTCAGTACCCTTTTGACGACGGGCATTTGCACCGTGCACACCAGGTAGTTGAGTTACTTTACATTTAGAATCTAATGATCTAATGCCGCTTTTTAGAAATAAGTCCGTGCCTTCGCGACGTGCTAATTTACAAGTTGGTCCAGTATATCTAGCCATAATTTATCCTTATACTCTACGTTTCTTAGAAGGACGACAACCATTATGAGGGATTGGCGTTACATCTGTAATTGATTGAATTTTTAAACCTTGTGCGTTTAAACCACGGATAGCAGAATCTCTACCAGGACCCGGACCTTTAACGCGTACATCTAGGTTTTTCATACCAAAAGCTAAAGCTTTTTCACCACAATTGCCAGCAGCAACCTGTGCAGCAAACGGTGTTGATTTTCTAGAACCTCTAAAACCAGAACCACCTGAAGTTGCCCAACAAACAGCATTTCCATGACGGTCAGTGATCATAACAATGGTGTTGTTAAAAGTTGCATGAATATGCGCAACACCATCCGTTATAACTTTTTTAGATTTCTTTTTAATTGGAGCCTTAGCCATAATATCTACCTATGATTATTTGATTAAACGACGTGGACCCTTACGAGTTCTGGCGTTAGTTTTAGTTTTTTGACCGCGAAGTGGCAAGCCTTTACGATGACGAACACCACGGTAACAGCCTAGATCTTTTAAGCGTTTAATGTCCAATGCAACCTGACGTCGAAGATCACCTTCAACTTCAAATTTAGCAACTTCAGCACGAATCAACTCAACTTGATCTTCAGGAATCTCTGAAACTTTTGTTGATGGATCAATCTTAAGGGTTGCACAGATCTGTTTAGATCTTGTTTCACCAATGCCAAAAATTGACTGCAAGCCAATTACAATATGTTTATGTGTTGGAACGTTAATTCCCGCTATTCTAGCCATAGTTTTCCTTTATACCTTTACTTCTTAGTCTTAAATTTTGCAAAAATTGACGTCTTTCAACGCTTGCAAAATTTGAATTTGAAAAACGGGCAATTATACGTTGCACGCTTAACATTGTCAATTGAAATTAGCCTTGTCTTTGTTTATGACGAGGCTCTTTACAAATCACACGCACGACACCGTGACGCTTAATAATCTTACAATTATTACAAATTTTCTTAACTGATGCTCTTACTTTCATGATTGCTACCTTTTTGTTAATTTAAGCCAGATTTCTTCATTAATGACTCGTACTGATTAGACATTAAATGAGACTGGGCTTGCGCGATAAAATCCATCACCACAACGACGATGATCAATAAACTGGTTCCACCAAAGTAAAATGGTACGTTCCAATATAAAATTAAAAATTCTGGCAGTAAACACACTGCTGTAATATAAATAGCACCTGATGCTGTTAGTCGAGACATAACCGAATCAATATAATCAGCCGAATGCTTACCAGGACGAATACCCGGAATAAAACCACCTGACTTGCGTAAGTTGTCTGCCGTATCTTTAGAGTCAAAGGTGAGTGCTGTATAGAAAAAGGTAAAGAACACAATAGCTAAACCATAAAACATCACGTACAACGGCTGACCTGGGGAAATACTTGCGGTTATATCAGCTAACCAACCCATACCCTCACTTTGTGAGAACCAGCCGCCTAAAGTCGCTGGGAATAAAATAATGCTTGAGGCAAAAATTGGTGGAATTACACCGGCCATATTGATTTTAAGCGGTAGGTATGAGCTCTGACCACCCACCATCTTACGACCCTGTTGACGCTTAGCGTAATTAACAGTAATTCGCCTTTGACCTCTTTCCATAAACACAACAAATGCGGTTACCAATAAAGTCATTGCTAATAAGATAACGACCAGGATCACCGTTAACTCGCCAGTTGAAACTAGAGATAACGTAGAGCCAAAAGCTGACGGTAGGCCAGAAACAATACCGGCAAAAATGATCATTGAGATACCGTTACCAATACCTTTTTCAGTAATTTGCTCACCCAACCACATCAGAAATAATGTACCGGTTGTTAAGGTAACAACCGTCACCATGCTAAATGTAAATCCACCCTGGGTAACCAAAGCCACACCACCGGCACTTTGCGACTGCAAAGCAATAGAAATACCATAAGACTGAAAAACAGCTAGAACCACTGTGCCCAATCTAGTGTACTGAGTAATCTTACGCTTACCCGTTTCACCTTCTTTTTTAAGCTGTTCCAATTTAGGAATAACTGAAGTCATTAAAGTGACAATAATAGATGCAGAGATGTAAGGCATGATGCCCAAGGTAAAGATCGATAAACGCTCTAAAGCACCACCCGAAAACATATTAAACATATCCAAAATCGTGCCTTGCTGATCTTGCACTAAAGACGCCAAAGCAGCGCTAGAGATAAATGGAATGGTAATATGTGTACCTAATCTAAAAACGATTAACGCACCCAATAAAAAAAGGATGCGCTTAGATAAGTCTTGAGAAAGGCCTAAGGGTTGAGACATAATTTACTCGTTAATAGTGCCTTTAGCAGCTTCAATTGCCGCTTTAGCGCCTTTAGTTGCCTTAATACCAGTTAGAGTTACTGCTCTAGTAATCTCACCTGATAACATTACCTTAACACGCTTAATATTTTTAGTAATTAAGTTGTGCTGCTTTAGCACATCAACAGTGATGTCAGTCTCCTCAAGGTTGTTAATTTCAGACAAAGTCACTTGTGATGTAATGATTGATACTCTTGAAGAGAAACCAACCTTTGGTAAGCGACGTTGTAATGGCATTTGACCACCTTCAAAACCAACTTTAGTAAAACCACCTGAACGTGACTTCTGACCCTTATGGCCACGACCACAAGTTTTACCCCAGCCACAACCAATACCACGGCCTACGCGTTTTCTGTCTTTCTTTTCACCTTCATTAGGTGCTAATGTATTTAAGAACATTGTTTAATCCTCTACCTTTAATAAGTAAGCTACCTTATTGATCATGCCTCTTACTTCAGGCGTATCTTGAAGGGTTACTGTATGGTTAATTCTTTTTAAGCCTAAGCCAGATACCGTAGCACGGTGTGAAGGCAAGCGACCATAAAAACTCTTTAATAATGTAACAGTGACAGTTTTAGCGGCCATTATGCTTCTCCGTTAATTTGTTCAACAGTTTTGCCACGCTTTGCAGCAACCATTGCAGGTGAAGACATTGATGTTAAACCTTCGACTGTTGCACGAACAACACTGATTGGGTTACGTGTACCGTTACACTTTGCTAAGATATCATGTACACCAACTGCTTCCAAAACACTACGCATTGGACCACCAGCAATAACACCAGTACCTTCAGATGCTGGCTGCATGTAAACCTTAGCGGCACCAACATTAGAAGTGATAGGGTAATGAAGTGTACCGTTCACTAATGGTACCGTTTTCATAGCTTTTTTAGCTTTGTCCATTGCTTTTTGAATCGCTGCAGGCACTTCACGAGCTTTACCCGTTCCATAACCAACTTTACCTTTGCCATCACCAACAACAACTAATGCTGAGAAACCAAAAATACGTCCACCTTTAACTACCTTTACAACACGACGAATATTGACCAATTTTTCAATGTATTCGTTGTCGTCGTTATTATTATTTTTCTTATATTCAGCCATTATTCTCGCCTTTTAATATTGTCTTAGTTTGAACCGTTGATTAGAATTCTAATCCGCCGTCTCTTGCTGCATCTGCTAGCGCTTTAATGCGACCATGGTACTTAAACCCTGAACGATCAAACGCTACTTTAGTTACTTTAGCTTTTTTAGCTGCCTTAGCAATTTCAGCTCCAATTTTCGTTGCTGCATCTACATTACCACCATTTTTTACCTTACTGGTAATAGTAGAAGCAGAGGCAAGTGTCTTAGTGCCACAACTGCTAATGATCTGCGCATAAATATGAACAGAAGTTTTGTGGACACATAGACGCTCAGTGCTTCTTTCAGCATGCTGAGCTCTAAATTTAGTTGCTCTTCTTAAACGAGCTTGTTTTTTAGAAAGTTTCATTTTGAATACCTTATCAATTATTTCTTCTTAGCTTCTTTACGAACAACATACTCATCCGTGTAACGAACACCCTTACCCTTATATGGCTCAGGTGGACGATAAGCTCTAATTTCTGCAGCCACTTGGCCAACTTTTTGCTTATCCATGCCTTTAACAACAATCTCAGTTTGAGAGGGTGTGTCAACTGTAATACCTTCCGGTAAAGCGTAAGCTACTGGGTGAGAGAAACCAAGGGTTAAATCTAATGTTTTACCCATTGCTTTCGCACGGTAACCAACACCAATTAGTGACAGTTTCTTTTCCCAACCAGCAGTAACACCTTGGACTAAATTAGCTGTATTTGCTCTAGCCGTACCCGCTTGTGCCCAAGCGTCTTTTTCAGATTTCTTTTCAACTTTAGCAATACCGAAAGTAATTTCGTTATCATTAATAGTTACTGCAACTGTTGGATGGATATCCATGATCATTTGTCCCAATTTACCTTTAACGGTCATTGTGACACCTGACATGCTTACTTCTGTACCGCTCTCAATAGTAATGGGTGATTTTGCTACTCTAGACATATAATCTCTCCAATATTAGTAAACACTGCACAATACTTCACCGCCAACATTTTGGGCAGTTGCAGATTGTCCAGTCATAACACCCTTAGGGGTAGAAACGATAACAATACCTAAGCCATTCATCACACTTGGCATTTCAGTACTAGCGGCATATACTCTCAAACTAGGCTTAGAAATGCGCTGTAGCGTATCAATAACAGGCTTGCTCTCAAAGTATTTAAGTTTGATAATTAATGTTTTAATGGCCTTCTCACCTTCAATAGAAAATGATTCAATATAGCCTTCTTGCTGCATCACGCTAGCGATTGCAGACTTTAAATTTGATGCTGGAATATTAACTTCCTTCTTCTCAACCATTTGTGCGTTGCGAATGCGAGTTAACATATCAGCAATAGGATCAGACATACTCATATTATTTCTCCTTACCAGCTTGCTTTAGATAAACCCGGAACTTCACCATTCATAGTGCGTTCTCTAAGCTTAGTTCTAGCCAAACCAAACTTACGGTAAAAACCATGTGGACGGCCTGTCAAACCACAACGACTACGTTGGCGAGTTGGAGAAGCGTCACGTGGAAGTGCTTGCAACTTAATGGTTGCTTGAAAACGTTCTTCATCAGAAGAATTCACACTCTTAATAATTTTCTTTAACTCAAGACGTTTAGATTTAAACTTTTCAGCAATCTTTGAACGCTTGATGTCTCTATTTATCATAGACTTTTTAGCCATTTTCCTTATCCTTTAAATGGGAATTTAAACATTGCTAATAGTTTCTTAGCGTCATCATCAGAAGCAGCAGTTGTCGTGATTGCAATATCCATACCACGAGTTCTTGTTACTTTTTCAAAATCAATTTCAGCAAAGGTAATTTGCTCTGTAATACCCATGTTGTAGTTACCACGTCCATCAAACGATGTTGGCTTTAAACCACGAAAATCACGAATACGAGGAATGGCTATATTCACAAGGCGGTCAAGAAATTCATACATCTTTTCTTTACGCAAAGTTACTTTACAGCCAATCGCATTACCTTCTCTAATTTTAAAACTTGCGACAGATTTACGAGCATTACATGTTAAAGCTTTTTGACCTGATATTAGGCCCATCTCCTCTAACGCACTTTGCAAAATTTTCTTGTCACCTAGTGCACTTCCAAGACCCATATTAATGGTAATCTTTTCAATTTTTGGCACTGCCATTGGGTTGCTAAGACCTAACTCTTTTTGTAGAGCGGGCTTAATAACATTTGTATATTCTTCTTGTAATCTAGACACGGTTTATTTCCTTAACTTGCTCAAACGATTGCTTTGCCGTTTGATTTAAAAAATCTTTCCTTGTTGCCATCTTTGTCAGCACGAATACCAACTCTGTCAGCTTTGTTTGTTTCTGCGTTAAAAATTGCAACATTCGAAACTGCTAAAGGCATTTCAGTATCAATAATACCGCCAGTAACACCCGCATTAGGGTTAGCTTTAACATGCTTTTTAGCAATATTCATACCTTCAACCACTACTTTGTTACCTAAAACTTTTGTAATGGTGCCAGTAGAACCTTTATCTTTTCCAGCAATAATGATCACTTCATCATTTAATTTAATTTTTTGCATTATAGAACCTCTGGAGCTAATGACACGATCTTCATAAATTTAGCACTACGTAACTCACGAGTTACAGGGCCGAAGATACGAGTTCCAACTGGCTCTAATTTAGTATTTAACAATACACAAGCATTGTTATCAAAGCGAATACGTGATCCATCAGCGCGACGAACACCATGTGCAGTACGTACTACAACAGCATCGTAAACATCACCTTTTTTAACTTTTCCGCGAGGAGAAGCTTCTTTAATACTAACTTTAATAACGTCACCAATAGCCGCATAACGACGCTTAGAACCACCTAAAACTTTAATACACATTGCCTTAACACCACCGCTGTTATCGGCAATACTAAGTTTTGTTTGCATTTGAATCATGTCTTACTCTCTTTAAATTTGATATTAATCAACAGAAACTGATTTCTCAACCACTTCCAATAACGCCCAATGCTTAGTTTTGGAAAATGGCTTAGATTCAACCACTCTCACTGTATCACCAAGTGAACATTCATTCTTTTCATCATGTGCGTGAACTTTAGTAGTACGCTTAATGATTTTCTTATAGATCGGATGCTTAACCTTACGTTCAATTTGAACAGCAATCGTCTTATCACGACCAGTACTTACAACCGTACCCGTTAGTACGCGTTCTACTTTATTATCACTCATGCTTGTTTCTCTTTAATAATAGTTTTAACTTGTGCAATAGATCTTTTAGTTTTACCTAATTTCGTTGCATCATCTAATTGTGCACTACGGTGTTGCATACGCAACTCAAAGTGTTCTTTTAAAAGCGTCATTAACGTTTCGTTTAGTGTCGAGATATCTTGATCTCTTAATGCTTTAATATCCATTACATTGCCGTCCTTTTAATAACCGTTGTCTTGACTGGTAATTTAGCAGCAGCCAATGCAAACGCTTCTCTTGCAACTGTCTCATCAACACCTTGCATTTCAAATAACATTTGACCAGGTTTAATTTGTGCAACCCAATACTCAACACTACCTTTACCTTTACCCATTCTTACTTCTAATGGCTTTTTAGTAATTGGCTTATCTGGAAAAACTCGAATCCAAATCTTACCTGTTCGCTTAACATGACGAGTCATTGCACGACGTGCTGCTTCGATCTGTCTTGCAGTCATGCGACATCTACCAGTCGCTTGAAGGCCGATTTCACCAAAACTAACCTTATGGCCAGTTGCTAGACCGCGGTTACGGCCTTTCATCATTTTTCTAAATTTTGTACGTTTAGGTTGTAACATTTGTTATTCCTTACTTCTTACTAATTTGATTAGTTGCACCACGACGAGCAACCTCATCTAATGTGCCTTTCTTGTGGTCCAAGATTTCACCTTTAAAAATCCAAACCTTGATACCGATTACACCATACTGTGTATTTGCACCGTATGAAGAGTAATCCACATCTGCTCTAAATGTGTGTAATGGCACACGGCCTTCACGGTACCACTCAGAACGTGCAATTTCTGCACCGTTTAATCGGCCACTAACCATCACTTTAATGCCTTGTGCGCCTAAACGTGTGGCGTTACCCAATACACGCTTAACAGCACGACGATACATCACACGTTTTTCTAACTGCTGTGCAATGTTCTCAGCAACCAAACGAGCATCAAGCTCTGGTTTTTTAATTTCTTCAATGTTAATGTGTACGGTAATACCCATCATTTTTGAAACAATAGCTTTCAACTGTTCAATGTCTGCACCTTTTTTACCAATCACGATGCCTGGACGTGCCGTGTGAATAGTTACTTTGGCATTATTAGCCAAACGCTCAATCGTAATACGACTGACAGAAGCAGACTTTAATTTCTCAAATAAAAAATCTCTAACTTCGATATCAGATAATAAATATTTAGAATAATCTTGAGAATTGGCATACCACTTAGAATCCCAATCTCTAATAATGCCTAATCTAATACCTTTTGGATTTACTTTTTGACCCATATTAAACCTACTTGCTTAAGCCGACAGTAATGTGGCTTGTTCTTTTTAAAATTCTATTTGCACGACCTTTTGCTCTTGGACGAATTCTCTTCATCGTTGAACCTTCGTCAATATAAACACTACTTACTTTTAATTCATCAATATCAAGACCATCATTATGTTCAGCATTAGAAATGGCTGAATTTAATACTTTCTTGACTAATTTCGCTGCTCCCTTATTACTAAACGAGAGAATGTTTAATGCTTCCTCTACAGACTTTTGACGGATCTGGTCTGCAACTAATCTCACTTTAAAAGATGAGCCTTTTGCGTATTTATGTACTGCTTTAACTTCTTTCATGTCATTCACCTATGATTTACGGTCGCCAGAGTGGCCATTAAAGGTTCTAGTTAAGGCGAATTCACCCAACTTGTGACCAATCATTTCCTCTGTAATCGATACAGGAACATGTGCCCTTCCGTTATGCACTGCAATTGTTAAACCAATCATCTCAGGTACGATTACTGAGCGACGTGACCAAGTTTTAATTGGTTTTCTGTCGTTGTTATCTTGAGCTGTTAATACTTTCTTGATTAAGTGCTCGTCAACAAATGGTCCTTTTCTTAATGATCTAGCCATGATTAACCCTTATTTCTACGACGTACGATAAGTTTATCAGTACGTTTATTACTACGTGTTTTATAACCTTTAGTTGGTGTACCCCATGGAGAAACAGGATGACGACCACCACTTGTTTTACCTTCACCACCACCATGTGGGTGATCTACTGGGTTCATTACAACACCACGAACAGTTGGTCTAACACCTCTCCAGCGAGTTGCACCCGCCTTACCTAATTTTCTCAAACTATGCTCTGACTTGGAAACCTCTCCAATCGTTGCACGACATTCAGCCAATACTTTGCGAACTTCACCTGAGCGTAATCTTAAGGTAACGTAGTTACCTTCTTTAGCAATTAGCTGTGCAGATGTTCCAGCACTACGTGCGATTTGAGCGCCTTTCTTAGGCTGTAATTCAATACAATGAACCACACTACCTAAAGGAATATTTGCCAAAGTCATAACATTACCCGTTTGGATTGCAACTGCAGTTCCAGATACAACCGAATCTCCTGCTTTCAAACCCTTAGGTGCAATAATATAACGACGTTCACCATCAGCGTATAACACTAAGGCGATGTTCGCACTACGGTTAGGATCATATTCAAGACGCTCTACACGTGCTGTAATATCATCTTTATTACGCTTAAAGTCAATCATACGGTAACGACGCTTATGGCCACCACCTTTATGACGAGTAGTAATACGACCAGCGTTATTACGACCACTAATTCTATTTTTGCTTTCGGTTAGAGGTGCATAAGGCGCACCTTTATGTAGATCTACATCTACAATACTAACTACAAATCTTCTACCTGGTGAGGTTGGTTTTCTTTTAATTACTTGTGCCATAATAAAATCTCTTTAAGATGCGCTAACGTCAATCATTTGGCCTTCAGACACTTTTACCATTGCCTTTTTCCAATTAATACGACGACCAATTTTGCCTTTAAAAACTTTCTTTTTGCCTTTAACAACTGAAGTTGTAACATTTTCAACTGTCACACCGAATAATAATTCAACGGCAGCCTTAATCTCTTTCTTGTTGCTATCAACACGTACTTTAAATGCGTACTGATTGCTAGCTGACAACATTGCTGTCTTTTCAGAAACAAGGGGAGATAATAAGGTTTTTAATACTTTTTCTTGATTCATAACATTGCCTCAATTCTCTTCAATGCGGCTTCTGTAACCACAACATTTTGATAGCCAATTAAGCTAACTGGATCAATGCTTTGCGTATCACAAACACCTACATGGTATAAGTTACGAGAAGATAAGTATAAGTTCTCATCTAACTCATCTGTCATTAGTAATGCATCTTTAATGTCTAATGACTTAAGAAGAGCAGTTACACTTTTAGTCTTAGCTTCCTTAACATCAAACTCAGAAACAACCTTTAAACGATCTGTACGGGCTAATTCAGAAAAAATTACTGATATTGCACCTTTGTACATTTTTTTATTTACTTTTTGAACATAGCTACGAGGAGAGGCTGCAAATGTAACACCACCAGAACGCCAAATTGGGCCACGGCTAGTACCTGCACGAGCTCGACCAGTACCTTTTTGGTTCCATGGTTTCTTACCACCACCACTTACTGCAGCACGGTTCTTTTGAGCTTTTGAACCCTGTCGACCGCCAGCCATATAAGCTGTTGTAACCTGATGAACCAATGACTGGTTGTAATCTCTTGCAAAAATAGTATCAGCTACTTCTGCTGTAGTTGACTTGTTTGTGCTTATGTTTAATACTTTTAATTTCATCTTAAAACCTTACGCTTCTTCAGCTGAATTGTCTTGAATGTTTTTACTTACTGCAACGTTAATCTTGTCTTTTTTAGCTGATAATGAAACTTTAACAATGCCTTTAGTTGAACCAGGTATAGAACCCTTAACTAAAATAACATTCTTTTGATTATCAACTTTAACGATTTCTAAACACTCTTGTGTTACTTGCTCATCACCCATGTGACCAGCCATCTTTTTACCTTTAAATACTCGACCAGGTTCTTGACACTGACCCGTAGAACCAATTGCTCTGTGAGAAATTGAGTTACCGTGAGTTGCATCTTGCATTTGGAAGTTATGACGTTTCACACCACCTTGAAAACCCTTACCTTTAGACTGACCCGTTACATCAACGTAATGCCCAGCACCAAAGATTGAGATATCAAAGCTTGTATTATCAGCAATTTCTTCTGCATCCGCTCTAAATTCCCAAAGACCAAAACCAATTTCTTGAGACGCTTTCGCGTAATGACCCTTGATTGCAGCAGGTACACGACGCACTTTAGCCTCACCTTTTTTGTTAACTTTTGCACCTGTTGTTACTTGAACAGCACTATAGCCATCCACTTCAAGTGTTCTTGTTTGAACAACACGATTAGGTTCAATTTTAATTACGCTTACTGGCGTGGCTGTGCCATCGTCATTTATTAAGCGCGTCATACCTAATTTTTGTCCTACTAAACCAATTGCCATGATCTTATTCCTAATTTATATATATCTGTCTAGTTAAGCTTAATCGCTACGTCAA
This sequence comes from uncultured Candidatus Thioglobus sp., assembly GCF_963981275.1. Classification (NCBI taxonomy): domain Bacteria; kingdom Pseudomonadati; phylum Pseudomonadota; class Gammaproteobacteria; family Pseudothioglobaceae (SeqCode); genus Candidatus Thioglobus; species uncultured Candidatus Thioglobus sp. The sequence goes on from NZ_CAXCCZ010000029.1 coordinate 14,513, forward strand.
CACCAGCAGCTAAATCTAACTTCATTAATGCATCTACTGTCTTATCTGTAGGGCTAATAACGTCCATTAATCTAATGTAAGTTCTTAATTCGTATTGATCTCTCGCTTTTTTGTTTACGTGCGGAGAAGTTAATACAGTAAAGCGTTCTTTCTTACTTGGAAGAGGGATTGGACCTCTTACACTAGCGCCAGTGCGCTTAGCAGTCTCTACAATCTCAAGCGCTGATTTGTCGATTAATCGATGATCAAATGCTTTTAATTTAATTCTAATATTTTGATTGCTCATGTGTCCTATGTCCTATCTGTTTGCTATGCAAACTTCTCAACGAAAAACCGAAGATTATACAATAAATCTTCGACCTCTATTCAACTAATTAATCCGTAACCTTAGAAACAACACCCGCACCTACTGTACGACCACCTTCTC
>NZ_CAXCCZ010000030.1:0-14914 GCF_963981275.1 uncultured Candidatus Thioglobus sp.
AAGCAACCTATGTAGCTGTTAATGATTATGAATCACAAATGTTGCAAGATAAAACCGGGCTTAGTTTGAGCGCCATTGCCGCAAAAGTAGAGGCTTTAATTATCACTAAAGGTGGCCAAGGTAGTGAGATTCATGCCAATAATGAGCTCACACAAATCGCACCTGCGACAGCAGTCTCCACTCAAGATCCAACGGGCTGTGGCGATGCCTATCGAGCTGGTTTGTTATACGGCATCATGAATGACCTAAGCTGGAAAGCCACCGGACAGTTGGCAGGGCTTTTGGGTGCGATCAAGGTTGCACATCTTGGCACTCAAAATCACACCTTTACCTTGGCAGATATCGAGAAACTTTATCAGGATAATTATGGTGAGGTGCTGTTACCATAAGGCATTTAGCCAGTTTTTAATAACATAGTAAAATAATGGGTTATATAAGAAAAAATAATAGGTTATAATACACTTTGTTATTAGATCCTTTGAGGAGAGGTGAGAGAAAATGAAAGCATTAGAAAAATTATTTGAGTTAAGACGTTCACTAGATACTTACGAGCGTGAAATGGGTTTTGACAAATTGTCAGAAGTAGAAAAAGCAGTTCTTGAGTTTGTCATGCACGCTAAAGATGCTAATATTACAAAAATCACTAAAGATCAATACTTTCTAAAGTATTCACTCTCTACTATTAAAAGAGCTGTGGGCGTTTTATTGAGTGAAAACATCATTGCTGCAACACAATCTAGCGCCGATAAGCGTTCGATGATTCTAAGCTATAACCTTAAGTAACACCGCTACATCAGAGAAAGCGAGTAAACTAATCATTTATTTAATGGTATAAAATCATCATAAAATCCTACCTACAAGAGTACTTTATTGAAAACACCATTGCATTTGTGTTTGTTTTTTTGATGGCGTATATAATGATTTGGTTTGGAACGTTTGAAGTAGGTGTGGGTCATTATTTATATTTACCACTCGGCGCAAAAATATTGATGTATTTGCTGTTTGGCTATCGAGTGTTTCCGGGCATTCTTGCCGGTTGTATTGCTGCTGGCGTACTACTCTTTAATTCTTGGGACGACCAACTGCTTATTGGCACGATGGCCGCATGCGCGGGCGCAGTTGCACCAATTATAGCCATGTGCCTGATGAAGCAAACTCGGGTGAGCAACTTCTCTAACTTAGGCCAAGTTGATTTTAGACATGTCTTGTTTTTAATTGTCTTCGCATCAGTGATCAGCGCCTTGCTCAAGTTCTTTGTGTATATGCAAGACCTTACGCTTAGTCTTGATGCAGTTACCTTTATTAGCCATTATATTACTGGCGATGTCCTCGGTGGATTGGTGGTAATTTACTTCACCTTGCATGTTATTGTCCCATTAATTCAAAGGTTTTTAGGAAAAAATATAGCCTAATTTCAAAGTATAATTTGCGCCATACTAACCTTAGGCTCCATGTGTGTTAATTATTAAGTACAATCTAGTCGCCCTTACCTTGTCTCTTACCTCTTTATTAATGGTAGAGGGTTTGGCGAATGGCAGCTTTGCCAGTGGCAATTTGCTATTTTTACCGATGGGTGCGAGTATTTTTTCTTACCTGTTGTTTGGTTTTGGCGTTCTACCTGGGATAGCAATCGCCAACACTTTGTTCGGATATTTCTTTTGGGACAGTTGGTCTGGCTTAGGTTTTCCAGGGTTTACAGGTCATGTGGTAGTTGGCTCTTTGGCGCCAATAGCTGCCATGTTAATGATGAGACTATTCAATCTATCAAACTTCTTTGATGGCCAAAAGCTGAATTTTCGCCACGTTGTTTTTCTGGTCATCCTTACCGCTTTCATTAATACTTTATCTAAATTTTTTATCTATATGAGTGTGTTACCAATTGCTCCAGATCCTGCTATATTTTTCTCAACTTATCTGATAGGAGATATGCTGGGTGGCTTGGTGTTTGTTTATGTGGTAAGTAGAATATCAACATTTTTAATTAAACAATGAAGCAATTTCTCACTTACAACCTAATTGCCTTTTTGGCGGTGCTCATCTCCAGATTAATCATTGTGCCTTTTGATCACGTGGATATTTCCATCGGTAATTATATTTGGCTACCAATGGGTGCGGCTATACTTGCGCCTTTGTTATTTGGTTTTAAATCTTTACCAGGCGTGGTGGCGGGCTATTTTCTAGCCACTTTTATCAGCAAAGGTGGCGTTTGGGAAGCAATACATATCTATAGCTACTTAGGAAAGCTGATTGATAGTGTCGCACCGATTGCCTCAATTTTAATGATGCGATTTTTTCATTTGTCAGATTTCTTTGATTCTGGCAAGATTAACTACGCGCATGTCATGTTTTTGGTGATTTTGGCCTCGTTTGTAGCAACAGTGGCTAAGGTGTTTGTTTATCCAATGAATGGCAAAATTATTCCCGACCCCTCGTTATTTATCCAAACCTACTTAATGAGTGATATCTTGGGTGGCGTTGTATTTATCTACCTAATATTTAAATTTTTCACCCCGCAATTGATAAAAAACAAGCTAATTTAGTTTTTGCAGCAAATTTTCTATTAGCTCGATTTGCCCAATATCTTTAGACATGGTTTTTCTTGATTAACTGACGACACATTGATGCATTATTGCATTAATTGACGCTGCATTCAGCAATCATTAAAAAATAAGCTGAAGATATGTAGGTGTTATTTTGATTCTATATTAATTGTTTAATATATGTGAAAATAACCCCACTTTTAATTAATCAACATTAAAGCATGCACAACACTACGTTCAAACAATTTATCCAATATAACTTAATCGCCTTTATTGCAGTTTTTGTATCACGCTATATGATTATTCCGTTTGATCATTATAATATTTCTGTAGCCAACTATCTTTGGCTGCCAATGGGCGCCTCGATTCTTTCGATTTTATTGTTTGGCTTTAGGGCGTTTACGGGTGTTTTGTTAGGCTATTTGGTAGCAGCTCTTATAATTAAAGGCGGATTTGATATGGCTTACATTAATAGCTACCTGGGTAAAGTTATTGATAGTCTGGCGCCAGTTATTGCTATTTGGATGATGCGAAGTATTCGCCTGTCTAACTTTTTCAACTCTGGAAAGGTGAACTATACTCAAATCCTGGTGTTAATTATTTTGACCGTTGTTCTTGCCACGCTGGGTAAGTTGATTGTCTACCCAATGAATGGAAAAATTATCACAGACTGGATTTGGTTTATGCAATCTTATTCAATGAGTGGCATTTTGGGCGCGATTGTCTTTATTTTTGCAACGCTTAAGATTTTTTCAGCTAAATTATCCAAATATAAGCTAATTTAGCTTTTTTAGCAAATTTTCAACCAGCTCAATACGCCTGATGTCTTCAGGCATGGTTTCTTTCACAATTAACTGATTTTGACCCTTTAACTGGTAGTTTTTAGGCTGTTTTTGGATTAATTGGATGATTTTTATCGGCTCCATGGTGTTTTTAGTGCCAAAAGTGATGATGGCTTTGTCTTCATACAGGCTAATTTCATCAATTCCGATTTTTTCGCAAAAAAGTTTTAGTCGCGTATTGGCAAATAGATGTTTGGTGGAATCTGGCAATAAGCCAAATCGGTCAATCATCTCGATTTGTAGTTCTTTGAGCTCGTTGTTAGTCTTGCAGCTGGCAATGCGCTTGTAAAGTACGAGTCGCTCATGCACATCTTCTAAATAATTTTGAGGAATGATAGATGGTAGTCCGCAATCAATTTGAATCTCGTGATTAATCGGATCATCCAAATTAATTTTGCGCCCTTGGCGCATCGCATCAATCGTGCGTTTGAGTAGATCGTGATAAAGATTAAAGCCAATTTCACTGATTTTTCCAGATTGGTTGTCGCCAAGCAAATCTCCAGCGCCACGAATCTCCAAATCATGATTAGCCAGCATAAACCCGGCGCCTAGCTCTTCTAAAGATTCAATGGCATCTAAGCGTTTTTTGGCATCCTTGGAAAGTGATTGATGCGATTTAATAACCAAGTAGGCGTATGCCCGATGATGCGAGCGCCCAACGCGCCCACGTAACTGGTGTAGTTGCGCCAGGCCAAAATTATGTGCATTATTGATAATAATGGTGTTGGCATTTGGAATGTCAATGCCAGTTTCAATGATCGTGGTACACACTAAAATTTGAAAACGCGCATGATAAAAATCACTCATGATATGCTCAAGTTCTCGTGTTGGCATTTGTCCGTGAGCAATACGAACATGAACATTAGGCATGAGCTCTGTTAGGCTTTGCGCCATATTATCAATGGAGTCAATATCATTATGCAAAACAAAAATCTGTCCGCCACGATGTAGCTCACGGGTGACAGCCTCTTTAATATTGTCGTCTTTCCATTCTTGTACGAATGTTTGGATTGCACTGCGTTTAGCAGGTGGTGTGGCAATGATAGAAAGCTCTCTAAGTGAGCCGAGTGCCATGTTTAAAGTACGCGGAATTGGCGTGGCCGTCATGGTAAGAATGTCACTTTGACCACGAAGTTTTTTCAGTGCCTCTTTTTGCTTAACGCCAAAACGGTGCTCTTCATCAATAATAATAAGTCCTAAGTTCTTATACTTAATACTGCCTTGAATGATTTTATGGGTGCCAATAACAATATCAACTTTTCCCTCATTGAGTTTTTCAATAACAAGCTTTTGCTCTTTCGGGGTTTGAAAGCGAGATAAGGCGGCAATTTCAACAGGGTAGTCAATAAATCGATCAATAAAGGACTGATGATGTTGTTTGGCGAGTAGTGTGGTTGGCACCAAAATAGCAACTTGTTTTCCGGCCTCAACCGCTAAAAAAGCAGCACGCATGGCAATTTCTGTTTTGCCAAAACCTACATCGCCACACACTAAGCGGTCCATTGGTTTGTGCGAGCGCATATCCGCCAACACCTCGCCCATAGTTTTAAGCTGATCAGGGGTTTCTTCAAACGGGAAGTTGGCAACAAAAGAAGAGTAGGCATCATTTGGCTCAGGAAAAGCAAAGCCAGTTTGCGATTCACGTTTGGCGTATATTTCTAGCAGTTCGGCGGCAACATCGTGCAAAGCCTCTCCAGCTTTTTGCTTGGCTTTGCTCCATTGTGGCGTGCCTAATTTGTGTAGTGGTGCGCTGTCAGGTGAAGCGCCGGAATAGCGTGAGATTAGGTTAAGCGAGGTCATTGGCACCATGAGTTTGGCGCCACCGGCATATTCTAATTGTAAAAAATCTTGTGATAGGCCGTCATAAGTTTGAGTTTTTAGGCCTAAATAGCGTCCAATACCGTAATTTTCATGCACTATTGGATCGCCCGTTTTAATCTCTACTAAGCTCTTAATGGCTTCATCAAAATCTTTGTGCTTAGCTCTGCGCCGGCGCTGTTGTTGGACAACCTCTTGTCCAAATAAATCATCCTCAGTAATGATGGCAATATCTTGGCCTAGCAACCCTTGAGATAGAGTCTGGTGAGTGATGTTTAGTAATTTATCAGTCGATAAGAAGTGCTGCCAATCTTGGACAGTTTGCGCTTCAAGATGATGATTGCTTAGTAGCTCCTCTAAAACACTTTGTCGACCTTGTGATTCGCAAACAATCAGGATTTTTTTCTTAAATCGATCGATAAAGCTAGACAGTTTGGATAAAGGACTTTTTACTTGAACATCTGCACCGCTGTGTGTCGCAAGCGGGTCTATCCGTAACGGTGGTAATAATTTTGATGCAAAGTTCAAATTTCCCGGCTTATCTTCTAGTTTTGATGTGCCAATAACTAATTGCTGCTGCTGTTTAATGGCAGAAAATAAACACTCTTTACTTAAAAATACACGATTCATGGCCAGTGGCGGACGCTGTAAATCTTGTTTAGCATGATCAAATCGAGACTGAATATCGGCATAAGTCTGATCGACTAATGCAGAAAATCCAGCAGTTGTAGCGATACTTACGTTGCTGGGCAGGTAGTCAAATAGGGTGTTGGTTGCGTTAAAAAACAGGGGCAGGTAGAATTCAATACCACCGGGCAATCGGCCTTCACTAACCTCGTGGTAAATAAAACCCTGTCCATCAAATGCCTGTGTGTAATTTTCTTTAAATAACTCAATGCTAGTTTGATCAGTGGAAAACTCGCGTGCGGGTAGTAGTGCGATTTTATCTACTTGCGCTTCGCTACGCTGAGTTGAGGTGTCAAACGTTCGAATGGTTTCTATTTCTTGGTCAAATAAATCGAGTCGATAGGGCTTGCTAGCACCCATTGGGTAGAGATCAATCAGTGAGCCACGAATATTAAACTCACCATGCTCCATGACTGTTGTTACCCGGTTGTAGCCAATTTTTAGTAGTTTTTCACTGAGCGAGGCTGGATCTATATCATCGCCAATTTTAAGGTCAAAGCTATATTTTTCACTAAATTCAATCGGACACAAGTAAGAAAACAAAGTTTCCAGTGTGGTGATGACAATTCCATTTTCAAGTTGTCTGAGTTTAGACAGAGTAGAAAGTCGATTTGAGGTGATGTCAGGGTGAGGTGAAAACTGATCATATGGCAACACCTCCCAATGATCAAACTTCAGAATATCTAGTTTGGTATTGTAAAAATTTAAAGCTTGATAGAGCGTATCTTGATGGGCAATATCATTGGCTATAAACAAGACAACCTGGGGCTGTTGCTGAACATATTCAATGAGGGCCAGCGCATCTGCACTACCGTATAAAGAGCCCCAGTAGCTTTTCTGTCCTGAATTTGAAACAGGGGTTTTATTAGGATATAGGTAGGACATGGTACTAGAGTGCTGAGCTGAGGATATCAATGCCTTCGTTTTCTAAGAGTTTAATCAGCTGAATCAAAGGCAGGCCGATTAATGTATTTGGATCTTTGCCTTCTAGACTGCTAAATAGGCTAATACCTAAACCTTCAGATTTAAAGCTGCCAGCACAGTTGTATGGCTGTTCTTTTTTTAAGTAGCTTTTTATTTGTTCTGGTTTAAGGGATTTAAAAGTTACCTTATAAGTTTCAACAATTGTTTGTATATTTCCACTATTTGTGTTTAAAAGACACAAACTAGTCATAAACGTGACGGTATTTCCTGAGCACTGTGTTAATTGTTTGACAGCATTTTCATGAGTATGCGGTTTACCGAGTACTTGGTCATCAACACCTAGGCCATTTTGTAAGGTGGCCACTTGATCTGAGGCGATGATTAGCCCTGGATGAGATTTGGCCACTTCTCGAGCCTTATCTTGAGCCAAACGATAGACTAATTGCTCTGGCGTTTCCTCTGCTTTTCTTGACTCATCCACATCAGGTGAATGAGTAGAAAACGCCAAACCTAATTTGTTTAACAGTTCTTTTCGAAAAGGCGAAGAGGAGGCGAGGATTAATGCCACAAGTGTTTCCAGTGTTTGTAAAATAGAGTTTATTTTACGTTATTTGAGGCTTTTTCATGCGCTTATCCATTATTGTTGCTATGGACGACAATCAGCTTATTGGCAAAGACAATGCGTTGCCATGGCATTTGCCAGCTGATTTGGGTTATTTTAAAAAAACCACCACTGGTAAAACCGTGCTCATGGGGCGCAAAACCTATGAGTCTATTGGCAGACCGTTGCCCAATCGACGTAATGTAATTGTCAGTCGTAATACTGATTTCCAGGCGCCGGGTTGCGAGGTAGTTGCGAGTATTGATCAAGCACTTGAGCTAGCAAAGGATGATGATGAGGTAATGGTGATGGGCGGTGCCTCTTTTTATGAGCAAATGCTACCGAATGTTGACCGACTTTACATTACTCAAATCGAGGGAGAATATGAGGGAGATGCGCATTTTCCTAGTTTTAATCGTGAAGATTTTTTTGAAAACTTTAGACAGACGCATCAGCCCGATGAAAAAAACCAACACACGTATCATTTCACTATTTTGGATCGGAAATGAGGCGATTCCTCACGTTAGTGAGTAGTTAACATTGGCTTGATTTTTCATAAAATAATTAAGCCGTCTAAGTTCGGGAGGTTTTGCCTCTAATAAAATTATAATTTACAGGAGTTTTTTGTATGCGTTTATCGATTATCATGGTGTTATTCTCAACACTACTACTATCAAGCTGTGTATTAACCAAAGTTGTCACTGTGCCGATGCGTATCGGTGGCGCGGTGATTTCAATCGTGCCAGTGGTGGGTGAGGGTATTGATGAAGCCATTGACGAGGCAGCTGATGTTATTGATGCTGTGCCAATCTAAAGAAATATTTATTGGCATAAAAAAAGGGTTGCTTTAGCAACCCTTTTTGTTTAACTACTTCTTAGCGTTTTCAGCCAAGACTCGTTTAAAGTCTTTCGGCATGACTTTAATAAAGTGTTTTAACTCTTTACTCCAGTTGTCTAGGATGCGTTGTGCCACTTTTGACTCTGTATATTGAGCATGACTAGAGATAAGTGTTTTGAGTTCTGCTTGCGCTTCATCATCCATTGGGTCTAAATCAATCATGACAGGATTAACCATATCTTTAAACGTATCATTTGGATTGTAAACATAAGCGATACCACCACTCATACCCGCACCAAAGTTACGACCAACTTCTCCTAGAATCGCCACGCGACCACCCGTCATATATTCACAACCATGATCGCCAATACCTTCAACTACTGCACTTACGCCAGAGTTACGAACACAGAATCGTTCTGATACGCAGCCAGATAAGTAAATTTCACCACCTGTAGCGCCATAGCCACAAACGTTGCCAGCAATAATTTCGTCTTGCGCATTAAAGGTTGAGTTCTTAGGCGGATAAACGATAACCTTACCACCTGATAAGCCTTTACCGACATAGTCGTTCGCATCTCCTTCAACCTCTAGTGTAATGCCTTTAGCGGTAAATGCACCGAGTGACTGTCCGGCAGAGCCGTTAAATTTCACATGTACACTGTCCTCTGCTAGTGTGTTGCCACCGCGCGCTTTTACTAAGCGCGAAGATAGCATTGCGCCAACTGCACGATCAACATTGGTAATTTCACTCTCAATTTTGACTGCTTGAGCACCATCAACAACTGACTTAGATTGTTCGTACAAAGCATTGTCAAGTTGTAGTTCTAATTGGTGATCTTGAATCTGGGTTTGATAAGTGCCTGCATTAGCATGTGGCTTTTGTGCAGGAGTTAATAGTGCATCTAGATTAATTGTGCCTTGCTTCCAGTGTTCAATTGCTTGATTCATCTCCAGCATATCTGCACGACCAATCATCTCATTAACGGTTTTAAAGCCGAGATCTGCCATAATTAAGCGTAATTCTTGTGCCACCATAAATAAATAGTTAACAACATGCTCAGGTTTGCCAGTAAATTTTTTGCGCAATTCTTTGTCTTGTGTAGCAATGCCAACTGGGCAAGTATTGAGGTGACATTTACGCATCATGATACAACCCATGGTGATCAGTGGTGCGGTTGAGAAGCCAAATTCTTCTGCACCTAATAACGCACCAATCGCCACATCTCGACCTGTTTTTAGCTGGCCATCAGTTTGGATGACCACGCGTGAACGAAGATCGTTCATTACTAGTGTTTGGTGAGTTTCTGCTAAGCCAAGTTCCCACGGCAAGCCTGCATGTTTAATAGAGGTTAGGGGTGATGCGCCTGTGCCGCCATCATGGCCAGCGATAACGATATGGTCAGATTTTGCTTTGGTTACACCTGCAGCAATCGTACCGACACCAACTTCAGCAACCAGCTTTACACTAATGCGCGCTTCTGGATTTGAGCGCTTAAGGTCAAAAATAAGTTGCGATAGATCTTCAATTGAATAAATATCATGATGAGGTGGCGGGGAAATTAAACCCACGCCCGGTGTTGAGTGGCGAATAGCAGCAATGCCTTCATCAACTTTAGCACCTGGCAGCTCGCCACCCTCGCCAGGCTTGGCGCCTTGCGAGACTTTAATCTGGATTTCATCAGCATTGTTTAGGTAATCAATAGTAACACCAAAACGACCTGATGCCACTTGCTTAATGGCGCTACGGCGTGAGTCTCCGTTGGCATCTGGTGTCCAACGCTTGGCATCCTCGCCACCTTCTCCGGTGTTTGATTTACCACCTAAACGGTTCATGGCAATGGCTAAAGATTCATGAGATTCTGCAGAAATTGAGCCAAAACTCATTGCACCTGTAGCAAAGCGTTTAACAATTTCTTGTGCAGACTCAACCTCATCAATAGAGATTGGGTTGCCCGGTTTAAATGACATTAGTCCGCGCAAGGTTGAGTTGCGTGTGCCTTCTTCATTGGCGTGTTTTGCAAATGCCCAATAAGCTGATTCGTCATTATTTCGTGCAGCTAATTGTAAGTTGGAAATAGTTTTTGGATCCCACATGTGGGTTTCACCACCACTACGCCAGTGGAATTGGCCGTTATTATCTAGTGAATCGGCTTGATACGCCTGACGATGGCGTTTTTCACCTTCGTTTTGCAAGATGTTAAAACCCACTCCGTCAATTCTAGATGCAGTTTCAAAGAAGCACTTATCCATCACTTCTGGTGCCAAACCGATTGCTTCAAAGATTTGCGCACCTTTGTATGACTCCAAGGTGGAGATGCCCATTTTGGCCATCACTTTTAACATGCCTTTTGCAACACCTTTACGGTAAGCGGCAATAATTGCATCATCACTTTCGATATTAATCATATCGTCACGACGTGCTTGCCATAGTGCTTCAAATGCAAGATATGGGTTAATGGCATCAGCGCCAAATCCAGTCATTAGACAGAAATGATGCACTTCACGAGCCTCACCTGTTTCAACGATGATACCAACTTGGGTTCGCTCAGAGCAAGCCACTAGGTGGCGATGAAGCGCTGAAGAGGCTAATAAGCTTGAAATAGCAACACGGTTGGTGCCGATATTTCGATCTGATAAGATGATCAGACTGTGACCGTCTTTAATGGCTTTTGAGCCTTTTGCACAGATCTCATCAAGCAGAGTGGAGATTTTCTTGCCTTCATTAACATCGTAAGTAATATCAATGGTTTTGCTGGTCCAGCCTAAATGGTTACAATGCCTAAGTGCAGCAGTTTCTTCATTGGTTAAGATTGGATGATCTACCACCAAACGATGTGCATTTTCAGGATTGTTGGCTAGTAAATTACCTTCAGGTCCAATCGAACAGCGAAGTGACATAACCACTTCTTCACGAATAGAGTCAATGGCAGGGTTGGTTACTTGGGCAAATAGCTGCTTAAAATAGTCGTAAATAATGCGTGACTGGCTAGATAAACACGCAAGTGCAGAGTCGTTACCCATAGAGCCAACAGGATCACGCAGCTCGTTAACCAGTGGCAATAACATGAATTGTAAAGTCTCACTACTATAGCCAAAGGCTTGTAGGCGATGGATCAAAGAGTCAGGATGAAAGCCGTGAGCTTCTTTTTCACAGCCTAAGTCTGATAGATGAATTTGCTGAGAATCTAACCATTCTTGATACGGATTTTTAGCGGCAAATTCGGCTTTAATAGCCTCATCATCAATCAGCTCGCCTTTGTCAAAATCAACTAAGAACATCTTTCCTGGACGCAATCTACCCTTGGTTTTAACATTGTCTGTTGCCACATCCACCACACCCACTTCTGATGCCATGATAACGCGATCATCGTGTGTTAAGTAGTAGCGTGAAGGGCGCAGGCCGTTGCGATCTAGAACTGCGCCAATTTGATGGCCATCAGTAAAGGCGATCGATGCAGGGCCGTCCCACGGCTCCATGACGTTTGAGAAATACTCATAAAACGCCTTTTTTTCGTCACTCATGTTGGTGTCGTTTTGCCAAGCTTCAGGTACCATCATTAGTACTGCCTCTTGCAAAGATCGGCCATTCATCATTAAAAATTCTAATACGTTGTCAAAGCTACCAGAGTCAGAAACTTCCGTTTCAATAACGGGTAGGGTTTTCTCAAGATTATCAGCAAATAGCTCGCTTTCTAATGTGCCTTCACGAGCACGCATCCAGTTATAGTTACCTTGGCGTGTGTTAATTTCACCATTGTGAGACATATAACGACAAGGCTGAGCACGATCCCATGAAGGGAAAGTGTTGGTTGAGAATCTTGAGTGCACCATAGCAAGATAGGTTGAATATTCAGGATTGGATAAATCTGAGTAAAAATCCAACACCTGAGATCCCATCAGCATGCCTTTGTAGATAATAATACTGGTTGATAAGCTACATACATAAAATAGCATTGCCTCAGATAATGAATCATCAGTACGAATTGTGTGCGCTGTTTGTTTTCTAATGATGAATAAAGCACGCTCAAACGCTTTGGTGTCGATACCATCAGCTTTGCCAATAATGAGTTGTTTAATAACGGGCTGAGATTCTCTAGCAATATCACCAACATCAGCCTTTTTGGTGTCAACAGGTACGTCTCTCCAGCCAATCAATATTTGGCCTTCATTGGCAATTGCAGCCTCCATTAAGGCCATGCAATGTGCACGCTGTGTGTCGTTTTGCGGCAAGAATACATTGCCAACACCATAGTCGCCTTGGGCGACTGTTTTGCCAAAGGTGGCGTTAATTTCAGTGGCAAAAAAACTATGTGGAATGTTGGTTAAAATACCCGCACCATCGCCGGTATTAGCTTCACAACCACAGCCACCACGGTGATCCATTCTGCTTAACATTTCTAATGCATCAAGTGTGATTTGGTGAGAAGGCTGACCCTTAATATGGGCAATAAAGCCAACGCCACAATTCTCTTTTTCATTGTTAGGTGAGTAGAGTCCGTGAGCTTTTGGCAAGTGTAATAATGGGGTTTTCATAGGTATAAATTTACAAAATAAAAAATCAAAAAAACCTCATAATTATAACCTAAAACAGCTATTCATTTCGCCTGAAATCCCTTAGTGTCAAAGTGTATTTCAAAGATAGATTAAGGTAGAATATTTGTTAATTATTGATTCTAAAAAAGACACACTCATGTTAGCGGTTATCTCCCCCTCTAAAACGCAAGATTTTTCCATGCCGGATATACAAGAGCACACATTTACTCGTCAATTAAGCGAGTCAGAAGTGCTGGTTAACCTTCTTAAGAAAAAAACTCAGGATGAGCTTTCTAAGTTGATGTCTATTAGTGAAAAATTAGCAAAATTAAATTACGATCGTTTTCAAGATTTTTCAACACCCTTTGATTTTAATAACGCCAAACAAGCGCTCTTGGCTTTTAAGGGTGATGTGTATAACGGTATTGATGCGCCTAATTTATCCAAGAAAGACTTGATTTTTGCACAAGATAATTTACGCATGCTATCAGGTCTGTACGGCGTCATCAGGCCGCTAGATTTAATTGCACCGTATCGATTAGAGATGGGTACTAAGCTGAAGAATACTAAGGGCAAAAATCTTTACGAGTTTTGGGGCGATAAAATCTCCAAATTATTAAATGAAGACGAGCCAGAGGTGATTATTAACTTGGCTTCTAATGAGTATTTTAAAGGGATTGATCAAAAGGCGTTAAAGGCGCAAATTATTAATATTGTCTTTAAAGAGTTCAAAGGTGATAAATATAAAATTATCGGTATTTATGCCAAACGGGCGCGCGGTCTAATGGTGCAATTTATGATTAAAAACCGCATTAAAAATCCTCAAGATTTAAAGGCATTTAAGCTGGAAGACTATCGTTATCAAGAAGACATGTCAGATTCTACAACATGGGTATTTACGCGCGGATAAAACCTTTTATTCCAAAACAGATTTGCGTGTTATGCATGCAATATTCAGACTTTTGCGTTTGCAAAGAGTGCGAGCAAAGTCTAGTAAGCGCTCAGCACCGATGCCAGTCTTGCGCCACAGTGCTTAAATCTAGTTTGCATTTTTGTGGTGCATGCCTAGCCAAGGCACCTCTCTTTTCCAAAGCCTATACTGTGTATGATTACTCAGGCAGCTGTACCACACTTATCAAGCATTTTAAATTTGACCATCAGCTTTGTATTGGAGATTTTTTTGCGCATAAATTGCACGATAAATACTTGAGAATTATTAGCAAACAAGGTGAATATGACGCCATTATCCCGCTACCACTTAGCAAACAGCGCTTGCGTGAAAGGGGCTACAACCAAACGCATGAGCTATTAAGGATTATTGCTAAAAAATCAGATATTTTGATCGATCAAAAAAGCGTTAAACGCATCAAGGCAACACGCGCTTTATCTACGCTAGACCTTCAAGAGCGACAAAGTGAAATCAAAAATGCCTTTAGTGCACAGGCCATGAATTATCAAAAGGTATTATTGGTGGATGATGTGATGACGACTGGCTCAAGCCTTAATGAGCTGGCAAAAACTGTGCTCAAAGCTGGGGTTGGGTCTTGTGATGTGCTCACTTTAGCTAGAGCTTAAAAAGCACTAACACCAGCAATGCCTTGAGCGCCAAGTTTTAGAGTTTTGTCTAAATCATTAAGCGTCATGCCGCCTAAAAAATACACAGGAATATTGAGTTTATCAACCACTTCTTTAGCGGCTTCCCAGCCTATTGGAATAGTGTCTGGATGGGTTTGTGTAGCTTGAACGGGAGAAATCACTACAAAATCTGCACCGAGTTTTTGAGCTTTTAGGGCTTCTGCTAAATCGTGAGTTGAGGTGCCGAGAAGTTTATCCTCAGCACAAGGCCTGGCATTTAGTTTGAGCATTTCCCCGGTGGTGATATGCCAGCCGTCGCAATATTCCTCATTAAAAGTTTTATCAATAGTATTGAGTAATAATTTGACATTATGCTGTTGGCATTTGTTGTAAAGCTCTTTGATAAAATGGTCATCTAGTTTAGTTTTGCTGCGAAGTTGTATTAGCTTAATGCCTTGTTTTAGCTTTTCTTCAAACTTTTTTATCCACTGATCACTTTGATGATTGCTTGAAGGAGTGATCCAATATTTAGTCGGTAGTGTGATTGAGTCAATAA
>NZ_CAXCCZ010000031.1:0-14388 GCF_963981275.1 uncultured Candidatus Thioglobus sp.
AAAAATTAGTCATTTGCAAAATTTCTAAATTTTTTATTGAATGTAACAACAATCTCATTCGCTCTATTGAATGTCTTTCTTAAAAGTCTTTAAACCCTTGTTTTTAGCTTTTTTAAGTAAATAAAGCTTGTTGAGCATCAAGAATTGTTTAAAAAATTATAAGATTAGACACAGTTTGCATTATTTTCATTTGAAAATCATTCATTCGTAAAATTTGCCAAATTTTAGATGATTAATAATTGGTCGATCATCACTCTCAGCTTGCGAATGAGACTAAATATCACTCTAAAAATATTGTAATTGTGTAAGATGTTATTAATCAAAAAATTACAAAAATGGAATGTAAAGTGTTCTTAAACAACAGTCCTAGAGAAAAGCTATTAAAGCTTAACCTGGAGCAATAAACTATGAGTAAGGCTTTTTTAAAATGGTTTAAATATTCAGTGGCATTTGGCGCTGTGATTTTTGCTGTGTATGTGAATGAGCTTGATAATAGAGTTAAGGCGGAATTTTCTAAGCCGGAAAAACCTAATTTGTTGAGTTATGAGCAGCAGTCAAAAGTTGTTATTAATATGCTGCTGATCACCGAAGATCAATCATTTTTTAATCACCCTGGGGTAGATTTTAAGGAGATCGTTCGAGTATTAAGAGATTACATGTTTAATGATAAGCCACTTCGAGGTGCCAGCACAATCACTCAGCAATTAATCAAAAATTCATTATTAACTCGAGAGCGAACGGTTAATCGCAAGTTTAAAGAGGCTTTAATGGCGCTATTGTTGGAGCTGTCTTTTGATAAAGAATTTATTTTAAACCGCTACATAAATAATGTGTATCTGGGGCAAAAGGGTGCTCAGTCGGTGCGTGGATTTACAAATGCAGCGCAATTTTATTTTAATAAAAAAATTGCATTATTAAGTCTTGAGGAGGTAGCCACTTTGGTGGCTTTGGTCAAAGGGCCGAGTTATTATCATCCTCTAAAGCATTCTCAAAGATTAGCAAAGCGTAGGCAGTTGGTTTTGCGCTTATACAATAAATATGAAAAGATTGTAAAATAGCCCTATGAAAAATATTCTAGCAATTGATACTTGTACAGAAGTTTGCTCTGTTAGCCTTTATGCTAGCGGCAAGCAGACTTCACGATTTTTAAAAGATGTGGCCAAAAGCTCTGGTCTAATTTTGCCGTTATGTGATGAGGTGTTTGATGAAATGGGGCTTAGTGTTGCAGATTTGGATTTGATTGTTTACACCAAGGGTCCGGGTGCTTTTACCGGTGTACGCATGTGCGTGAGTGTGGTGCAGGGCATGTCTTTGGCTTATGATATTTCTACTTTGGGTTTTTCTACGCTTGAGGTAGTGGGCTACGGTGCTAGCAAAAAATATGGAAAAAACAACATCGCAATTGCGCTAGATGCACGGATGAATGAAGTTTATTGGGGGCTCTACAAGCAAGGTGTTTTTTCCCATGAAGCACTATGTAAGCCGAATGAAGTGCCACAGCTTGGCGATGAATATATTGGCGTGGGTACGGGTTGGGGTGCGTACAAAGAGGCATTGGCAGAGGCCAGCGGAATAACTCAGCATCTTTCTGATTTTTATCCAAAATCTGAAAACTTAATTGAGTTGGCGTTAACCCATGTTAACGAAAATGGGGTATTTGATGATAAATTACCATTACCAACTTATTTACGTAACAACGTGGCACAAAAATCCTTAAAATAATTCTCAAATTTTAATTATTAATTATTATGTGGAAATGGATTCAGGCGTTTGCCTCCCCTAAGAATTTCTATCAAATCAGCGCCAAGATGATCCCCTGGTTTTTGTATCCTTTTATTATCATCACTTTAGTGGGTTTGTATTGGGGTTTGGTAATTGCACCTGCTGATTATCAGCAAGGTGAAAGCTACCGCATTATGTATGTCCATGTGCCTTCTGCTTGGATGAGTATGTTTATTTATTTAGTGATGGCAATTTCTGGTGGAATTGGCCTTATTTGGCAAATTAAGCTAGCCAGTGTTGTTGCTAAAGTTTCCGCACCAATTGGTGCATCGTTTACTTTTTTAGCCTTAGTGACAGGCGCTGTATGGGGTAAGCCCATGTGGGGTACTTGGTGGGTTTGGGATGCACGACTTACTTCTGAACTTATTTTGTTGTTCTTATACTTGGCTTATATGTCACTTAATAATGCCTTTGATAATCCAAAAACTGCAGCAAAAGCCAGCTCAATATTGGCCATTGTTGGATTGATTAACATTCCCATTATTCATTATTCGGTAACTTGGTGGAACACCTTGCACCAAGGCGCGTCTGTTAGCTCCATTGAAAAAATTTCCCAGCCTGCGATTCATGCTGATATGTTAATGCCGTTAGTATTAATGGGTATTGCTTTTAAGCTCCTATACGGTGCACTAATGTTGATGCGAGCGCGAGATGAGGTGCTTATTCAAGAGCAAAATTCTGGCTGGGTGAAAAAGATAATTATGGAGAATGACTAATGACACTGGCAGAATACTTTTCATTCTTACCTTATGGTAAGTATGCGTTTTATATTTGGTTTTCATATTTGGTTACTTTAATCGTGATTGGTGGTTTGTTCTTAAGAACAAAAACCATACATAACAGCACCATTAAGCAATTACGTATTAAATATTCAAGGAGTTAGCAAATATGACAAAAAGACAAAATAGAATGGTTTTGGTTGCCATGCTGGTTGCTGGTATTAGCTTGGCTGGGTATTTTGGCCTTAAAGCTTTTAATGAAAATTTACTTTATTTTTTCTCACCTACGGATGTGGTTGAAAATAAAGCGCCACAAGGTAAAAGCTTCCGTCTAGGTGGGTTGGTTGCCATGCAGAGTGTTAAGCGTGACGGCATTAAAGTTAGCTTTGATGTGACTGATCATAAAAATACATTCACCGTTAAATATGAAGGCATCTTGCCAGACTTATTTAGAGAAGGGCAAGGTATTATCACCACAGGATCTTTAGTAGACGGTACTTTTATAGCAACAGAAGTACTTGCCAAGCATGATGAAAACTACATGCCACCAGAAGTCGCCGATGCCTTAGAAAAGGCTAAGAAGTAAATATGGGTAAATTTCTGCCTTTGGTTGCTTTTATTGTTTTAGCTTGGTTTTTGTACGATGGACTAGGACGCGACACTAAAAAACTCCCTTCACCGCTTATTGGCAAACCGTTTCCTAATTTGGAGGTAGAGGATTTTAATACTTATAAACACTACACAACCCAATCTCAGTTAACAGGGAATGTAACCTTGGTGAATGTTTGGGCTTCGTGGTGTGTTACTTGCCGAGCTGAGCATCGAATGCTAATGGAGATTGCTAAAACAGACTCCGTGCAAATGCTTGGTATTAATTACAAAGATACGCGCAAAGAGGGGCAAGTGTTTTTAGATCGACTGGGCAACCCATATGAAAAAATTGTTTTTGATCAGACGGGAAAGCTTGGTTTAGAGCTAGGTGTCTATGCAACGCCTGAAACATTTATTGTTGATAGACAAGGAATCATCCGTGATAAGCGCATTGGACAGCTTACGCCACAAATTTGGAAAGAGCGTTTTTTGCCGTTAATTCAACAACTTAAAATATCAGCAAAAACTAATACACAGGGCTAGTTATTTTTTTTTAAAAATACGTTGACAGTATGGGTATTTAATGGATAATTCATTCAAAGCATTTTTACAAAAGCTTAACAAATTTCAATCTTGAAATATAATTTACGAAACAGGAGAATAAGTAATGAATAAGTCAGATTTAGTAGCAGCAATTGCAGAGACTTCAGGTTTAACAAAAGCAGATGCGGCTCGCGCATTAGATGCAACAACTGGTGCAATCACTTCAGCATTATCAGCTGGTGATAGCGTAGCGATCACAGGTTTTGGTAGCTTCCTAGTTAGAGATCGTGCAGCACGCACAGGTCGTAACCCACAAACAGGTGCAGCGATTCAAATCAAAGCATCTAAAGTACCTGCATTTAAAGCAGGTAAATTACTTAAAGAATCAGTTAACTCTTAAGATTTTTTCAGTATAATATGCCCGGTGCTTAATCTTAAGTGTTGGGCATATGTTTTTTTGGGCGATTAGCTCAGTTGGTAGAGCGTCGCCCTTACAAGGCGAATGTCACAAGTTCAAGTCTTGTATCGCCCACCAAAAAAACATTTCGGTCCGGTAGCTCAGCTGGTTAGAGTGCCTGCCTGTCACGCAGGATGTCGAGGGTTCAAATCCCTTCCGGATCGCCATATTTATTGCGTTTTTCGCAAAACTAAAAGGTAGCCATTGGCTACCTTTTTTTTATTCTAAATTTTCAATAGTTAAGTCGCCTTATGTGCAAGGTTACAAGGCTCAAAATTGATATTTTTTTCTTAACAACACTACTTTTAAAAATAATATTTTTAAGATATCTAAAAACACCTTTTTATTTGGTAAACGTTTTCGTTTATAATCTTTGTTTTTATTATCTAATTTTGCCTTTTTTAACTTTTAAGGGTTAATTTATTAAACATTATGCTAAGTTCAATTAAAAACAAAACTAAGGGCTGGGTAGCCTATCTTATTGTTGGTTTAATCACCATTCCTTTTGCTCTATTTGGAATTAATGAGTACTTTACGGGCGCTTCTAATATTGTTGTCGCTTCTGTTGATGAACAAGAGATTTCAAAAGAAGAGTTTTTGACTGAGTTTAATCCGCAAAAAAGACGTCTACAGCAAAAACTAGCTGAAAAATATAACACGGATTTTGATACTGTTTTAAAACAATCGATCATCAACCAAATGATTGACAGACGCTTACTAGATCAGTTAGCTGAGCGCATGTCACACGCAACAAGCAATTCTGAGCTAAATGCTATCATTCAAACGAATGAGTTATTCCAGGATCAGGGGCGATTTTCATTGGAAAAATATAAAAACTTGCTAAGATTAAATGGCTATAGCGCAAGCCAGTACGAATCTATTAGAGCAAAAGAGCTAACTCAAAATCAAATCAAATACAACCTGCTTGATTCTGCATTTATGTTGCCTTCGCAACTTGAAAAGCTACAAAATCTAAACGACCAGCAAAGAGAATTTTCTTACATTAAATTAGCTGCCGATGATTACACAGCCAAAGTTAATGTTGATGAAAAAAGCGTTAAGGACTATTATCAAAATCAGAAAGAGTCGTTCTTTGCACCCGAGCAGGCAAAAATTGAATTTGTTGAGCTTTCTTTAGCTGAGGTGGCTAAGAGTATTGATGTAACGGATGATGAGTTATTTAATTTTTATGAAGATGATCAGGCTCGCTTTACAACCGAAGAGGAGCGTCAAGCTCAGCATATACTGCTAGAAACAAAAGAGATGGCAGATGAGGTGCTAGCTCTGCTTGATGCAGGTGGCGATTTTTCAAAATTAGCAGCGCAATATTCACAAGACACTGGCTCAAAAGATACAGGCGGTGATTTAGGTATGTTTGGTCGTGGTGTTATGGTTGATGCATTTGAAAAGAGCGCTTTCGCCCTGCAAGAGGGGCAAGTAAGTGGTGCGATTAAATCTGAGTTTGGCTACCATATTATTAAGCTTAATAAAATTCAAGCTGGATCTGTTAAACCTTTTGAGAGTGTTAAGTCTGAATTAACAAAGCTTTATACGCAAGCCCAGGCTCAAAAAAATCTTTATAATTTAACTGAACAATTGGCCAATTTGGCTTATGAGGCTAGTCTTGAAGAAGTGGCGAGTCAAATGGCATTAAAGGTGAGTGTCAGTGAATTTTTTGACAGGAAAGACACTAAGCTTGACGCAAAAATGCTCGCAGCAGCGTTTAGTGATGTCGTGCTAAATAAGGGTGATAATTCTGAAGTTTTAGAGCTTGATCAAGATCGTTTTGTTGTCCTTCGTCTTAAGCAAAAATTACCACAGCGTCAAAAAACATTCGAAGAAGTTAAAGGTGAGATCAATACTCATTTAACCCGTTTACTGGCAAAAACCTTTGTTGATAATATTGCCGCTCAAATCGTCAAATCTTCTGAATCTGGAGATGATAAATCTGTGAGTCAATTAATGGATAAAAATTCACTTAAATGGACTACGCTTGGCTGGGTTAAGCGTGACACTAAAAAGGCGGACATTTCAATTGTTAACAAGGCATTTTCTTTGTCAAAGCCAAAATCTGGGTCGGTATTTAGTGCGCAAAGTCTAGATAGAAGAAATTCTGTGGTTATTAATTTAACTGGTGTAAAGGTTTCTAATTCAAAAACTTCTCAGGATAATCTCGAAACTGTACTATTGGGCTTTGAATCTAATGAGGTTTTTGTAAATATTTTGCAAACACTACGTGCTCAAGCTGAAATCAAGGTGTTTAATTCAAATCTATAGCTTTTTCTTGACCCTATAGTGGTCTAGATAATTATTGAGTGTGTTATCCTTGTATTATTTTAACTAATACAAGGTGTTGCTATGTCGCTTAGATTTATACAAACCACTCTATTTAGTCTTGTTATTTTTTCTAGCTGTGCTTATTCGCTTGTCATTCCCTCGCCTCTGGTTAGTGCCGACTGGTTAAGTGAAAATCTTGACCAGGTTGTTGTTTTGGATGTGCGTAAAGATCTGGCTAGTTTTTCTGAGCAGGGCCATATTCCTAATGCTAATCTGGTTAACACTAAAAAAGTTAGAGTAACTCGTATTATTGATGGTGTCGAGCTCACTCGTATGCGCCCTGATCAAGCTAATTTCGAGCGTTTTATGTCTGCACATGGCGTGAGCAATGACACTATTGTAGTGGTTACTCACCAGGGTAGGACACCGGGTGATGTGGCAGGTGCGGCTCGATTGTATTGGCAAATGAAATATTATGGTTTTGAGCAAGTAGCCTTGTTAGATGGGGGTAACGCCGCTTGGACTGAAAGCATGGAAGAGCTCACTACTAACTCATCCGAAATCATTCCCGGACGATTAACCAATCTGAGCAGTACTAATGAAAAAATACTGGCCACTATTGAGCAGGTTAAGTTGGCCATCACTAGCCAAGCTGTTCAGTTGGTTGATACTCGGAGTTTGCGTTTTCACGTTGGCTTAGATAGTCGCAAGTATGTATATGATTTAGGTCATATTCCCACATCGAAAGTCTTTCCTTATAAGTTTTTACATCCTGGCAAGGGGGTAATGAGCTTCCCGAACAAACAACAAATTAAATCTCGATTTGAGGCGCTTAATATTGATCCAAATGCACAGATTATTTTGTATTGTAATAGTGCTTATGAGTGCTCGTCGGTTTGGTTTAGTTTGCACGAAATTTTTGGCAATCACCAGGTTCGGGTGTATGATGGTTCATTGCATCAATGGACAAAAGATGCTACCAATCCAATGACAATTAATCTAGCAAAATAAATCCACCTTTTCTTGATGTGGGTCAATCTTTTTATTGGCTTGACATATTAGACTATGCTTATAAAAAAATAAAGTGAGAAAACAGTGAAATCAAAAATATTATTAGTTGTTTTATTTCTGCCCTGGTTGAGCTTTGCAGGTGGACAAGAAATCTATTCTGAAAATTGTGAAAAGTGTCATGGCTTTTCTCAACAAGGATCTTTAGGTTTGCCATTGTATCGCTCAACGGTTGCGAATCATTCGGATAGCTACCTTAAAAAAACCATTGAGTATGGCCGCCCTGGAAGAATCATGCCAGGCTTTAAACTCTCCAACGCTCAAACGGTTAAGTTAATTCGTTTTTTACGTGCAGGCGTTAAGGCTCCACAATATAGTAAAGAGCCTATTGTTGGCGATGTTGAAGCGGGTAAGTACACTTATGAGCAATATTGCCAAAGGTGTCATGGCAAGCAATTACAAGGCGGTGAAGGAACGGGTAAGAACTTCTCATGGCAGAAAGATCGAGATGTTTCTCCTCCTGCATTGTCCAATCAAGGTTTTTTGCATGCAGCTGAAGATCAAATGATTAAGCACATTATTATGAAAGGCATTAAAGATACAGAAATGATGTCGTTTGAAAAGGAATTTAATTTCACCGATCAAATGGCGAATGATTTGGTGGCTTATATTCGCTCACATCAACAATCATCAGTCTTTAGTGATACACCCAAAGCTGTTGAGGATGAAGAGCCGCTAGTATTTGTTTATCAATCTCAACATGATCTTAACACTACGGTTGAAAAATTAAGAGATTCTGCCGCTGCTTATAATTTTAGAGTGTATCCAACCAGAACTTTATTTGAAGGTCTGGGAGATGCTACAGAAGATAATAAAAAGCAAATGGTTGTTAGGTTTTGTAATTTTAAAAATATGCAAAAATTCCTAAAACTCGATCCAAGGCTCGGCGTTATACTGCCTTGTAGAGCGACAGTGGTTGAAAACAATCAGGGGGAAGTGCATATATATTTAGAAAATTACGTGCATGCAATTAAACGTTTTAACAATGAACAAATTTCAATTGATGCCAAAGACTTGATTGATAGTATGAAAGAAATGGTTGAGGAGGCGGTATGGTAGTTAGAGTTTTTGCTTTATGTGTACTAATGTTTGCATCAGTTGCTTCAGCTGGGCACAATGAATTATTGATTGAGCGTGTTAACGCTAAGTTTTCCTATACTTGGCTTGCACTGGATAAAACCATCAAGGCCAATGGCTATAAAGCTGCATATCTTCAACGTTGTGACTTCGCCTTAAATGAGCGCCATTACAAATCAGATAAATATCGTATTTTATTTTTTGGCCAATATGATGAGATGAAGCGGATGAGTGCAAAATACCCTAAATTGTCACCGTTTTTCCCATTAAAAATAACAGTTATGGAAGAGGGTAAGCATACCTTGATCATTGCTGCACCGCCAATAACCTTGCTGCCATTGGTTAAGACTGACGAGGATAGAATGCTGATCTTCCGTTGGAATGAAGATATGAAAAATATCTTAAAACAGGTTAAAAACCAGTACAAATAAACATAAAAAAAGCCTTGAAAATTCAAGGCTTTTTTGTTTCTTTTAGGAAAAAATCTGGTGATTATTCCGGGCCTTTGTCGTAAAAGCTGTAACCTGAGTCAATATAAGTAACTTCACCGGTAATACCAGAAGCTAAGTCAGAGCATAAAAATGCTGCCGCATTGCCAACTTCTTCTGTAGTGACGGTACGTTTGAGTGCTGAGGAGTCTGCAGCATAATCTAGTAATTTACCAAAATCTTTAATGCCTGAAGCAGCCAAGGTTTTGATTGGTCCAGCAGAAACTGCATTAACACGAATGCCACGCTCAGGACCCATAGCAGCAGCCATATAACGAACATTTGCCTCAAGTGATGCCTTAGCAACACCCATTACGTTGTAATTTGGAATAGCGCGGATTGCACCTAGGTAGCTAACTGTTAGTAGGGCACCATTGTCATTAAGCATCGGTGAGGCGTATTTAGCTAGAGCAGTAAAGCTGTATGAGCTAATATCATGCGCGGCGCTAAAGTTTTCACGTGTGGTTACTTCAACATAGTTGCCACTGAGGGCTTCACGTGGTGCAAAGGCAACCGAATGAACAACAATATCAAAATTGTCCCAATGCTGTTTAAGTTCAGTAAAGGTTTTTTCAATGCCTTCATCGGTTGCCACGTCACATTCAATCACAATATTAGAGTTACAGATTTCAGCGCACTTATCAACGCGTTTTTTTAATTTTTCATTCTGATAGGTAAGTGCAATCTCACACCCTTGTTTTGCCATTGCTTCGGCGATACCCCATGCAATTGAGCGATTAGAGGCAACGCCTACAACCAATGCTTTCTTTCCAGTCATAAAACCCATAGAAACTCCAATATGTCATTAATAAAAAACAAATTATAACCTACACAGCACCTATAATATCAACCTGTTAATGTAATTCTTGGTTTGTAAATGCTAGATATTTTTCTAACCCCAATTCGCGCTTTTAGAATGCGTTATATCCCGCTTTTATTAATATACTTCTCGTATGGTAGTGGTATAGCATTTACAGCGATTGCTGTAAATTTTTGGGTAAAAGATACGCTGGATATGACAGCATCAGATTTAGCCGAGCTAGGTATTTGGCTAGGTGTGCCGTGGACAGTTAAAATGATTTTTGGATCATTGGTTGATAGTGTCAATATCTTTGGATCTAATCGAAAATCCTATGTTTATATTGGTGCAGTGCTGATTACGATTAGCTCGTTGATGATGATCGCCGTGGTGGGTGATTATGCAATTGTTGAGGGTTATTCCAAGAAAGGTGTTTATATTTTTGCTAGTGTAATAGCAGTTGTTGGCTTTGTAATGCAAGACGTGGTGGCTGACACCATGACCACTGAGGTGATTGATAAAAATCAATCACAAGAAGAAATCAATCAAGAATTGGCCACCATTCAAGTGTTGGCGCGTCTTTCTTTGGGTTTTGCTATTTTCATCACCGGCTGGATTGGTGGTGAGTTGGCTGATATATTTAAGGATAATCGTGAAGTTGTTTTTCAAATTGCTTTGTTTGTACCTTTATTATCTATTCTAGGGGTTACGCTGGTCAAGCTTAATCCTGTATCAGTCTCTCCTGTTAATAAACATATTTTATTTGGTGGTTTGTTGTTTGCCGTATTTGTGGTGAGCATGGGTTATAACGACGTGCCTTATTCTCAAGAGATTGTCTTTGTAATTTCATTGTCAGTGGTGCTGTATTTCCTTTCAGAGTTGATTAATGATTTAGATGCAAATACTATTCGTCATATAAAAATGGCAATGATTATCATTTTTGTTTATCGAGCAATGCCATCGGTTGGCGCTGGTTTAAGCTGGTGGCAGATTGATATTTTAGGTTTTGATGAGTCTTTCTTTGCCAAATTATCCGCCATTGGCGGCGGTATTGCGCTAGCCGGTATGTGGTTCTCAGCCAAATTTATCATCAAGCGTGATATTGCCGAAGTGCTAATCTTCTTAACCATTATTGGCACGCTGTTGTCGATGCCAATTGTGGCGATGTATTATGACATTCACACCATGCTTGGCTTTGATGCGCGCACAGTGGCCCTAGTGGATACTGCAATGGCTTCCCCATTTGATTATATCGCTCAGGTGCTAATGCTAACACTAGTGGCTATTTATGCGCCCGAAGGTAAAAAAGGCACTTGGTTTGCACTCATGGCCAGCTTGATGAATATTGCACTTTCTGCAGGCGGCTTGTTCACAAAATATTTAAATAAGGTGTTTGTTGTTAGTCGTGAAATAGTGACTGATGGTGTGGTAACCACCGCGCAAAATTACACAGAACTAGGTAGCTTGCTTTGGGTGGTGATTGTTATTGGTTTTGTAGTACCTATTGTTACTATTATTAAATACAATCCTAATAAAGCATGATTCACGCTAAATGGTATTTTTTGGTTTTATTATTGATTATTGTTGATCAATTAACCAAGCTACTTGTCTATGGCTATTTAAAGCCGAATGAGTCTCTAGAAATCACGTCTTTTTTAAGTTTTTCTCACGTGCACAACTATGGCGCTGCATTTAGTTTTTTGGCTAATGAAGATGGTTGGCAGCAGTATTTCCTAGTCATGGTGTCATCTATTGCTAGTTTGGCTATTGCTATTTGGATGGCAAAAACAACCAAACAACAAGTGTTTAAACTTCTGGCGTTAAGCTTAATATTATCTGGCGCAGTGGGTAATTTGATTGATCGGGCAGCTCTTGGTTTTGTTATCGATTTTATCGATTTTCATTATCAGACGTTTTATTTCCCAGTATTTAATGTGGCTGATATGGCGATAAGTGCGGGTGTTGTTTTGTTGATTTTGACTGATTTAAAAAATAACAAAAGGTCGAATAATGAGTGATTGCTTGGTAATTGGTGGTGGTGTCATTGGTATGATGACAGCGCGTTCGCTCGCACTTGCTGGCGCCAAAGTCACTTTGCTTGACCAACAGCAATGTGCACAAGAATCCTCTTGGGCTGGTGGCGGTATTATTTCACCGCTCTATCCCTGGAAATATGACGATTTAACCAATGAATTAAGCATTGCCTCTCAAGTAGTTTATGAACAGCTTTGCGACCAAATCCTTGAAGATACAGGGCTTGATCCTGAATATTTAAAATCAGGGTTGTTGATGATGGATGAGTTTAATACGCCTGAAGCAAAAATCTGGATGCAAAAATACCGTCTAGATTATCAACCTCATGCTCGAGGTGCTTTGTTTGCTGATATTGCCCAAGTGCGCAACCCAAGGTTATTAAAAGCACTTAAAGCAGATATTATCAATAAAGGCGTTACTATTATTGAGCAAACGAGGGTTGAAGGATTATTAAGCTCGAATGGTTATGCAACTGGGGTTAAAACCAATCAACAAGACTATTTATCTGATTATATTGTGGTTTGCTCAGGCGCTTGGAGTTCAGAGTGGCTCTCGCTTAAGGAGAGGGTGTTTCCAATGAAAGGACAAATGATTGTGCTTAAGTCTGATCCATCAGTGGTTACAAATATTGTACTTGACCAGGGTCGATATATTATTCCAAGAAAAGATGGGCGTATACTTGTTGGATCAACCATGCAAAATGTTGGCTTTGATCGATCTACTGATGAACAAACCCGCCAAGATTTGCATGATTTCGCCTCTCAGAGATTTGAAGTGTTGGCAAAATCTAAGGTGGAGTGCCATTGGTCAGGATTCCGCCCAGCGAGCAAGTCTTCCAAAGTAATGCTGGGAAGGTATGATCAATTTAACAATGTTTATCTAAATACTGGCCATTTTCGTAATGGCTTAAATATGGCGCCAGAAAGTGCCAAAAGAATTACCCAATTAATTACTCATGAAATTTAGCTTTATATTTTTTATATCAATAATCACTACAAATGCTGCAAATGCACAGTTGTTTAAAGTGTCTGATCAGGGCGATATATTAAATCAAAAAAATCTTGATCATCGCTGTGTGTTGGATGACCGATCAAAATTAGTTTGGGAAGTTAAGTTAAAAGAAAAAGGATTGCAAAACACCAATAATACTTACACCTGGTTTGATGGAAAAACTGGCACCAAAAATGGCGATTATTCGCACAATTGCCACTGGGCAGAAACTTGTAATACTCAATCCTATATCAAGCAGATTAATAAAATTAATCTTTGCAAGCAAACACAATGGCGCCTACCCACCGAGGCTGAGCTTAGAACGATATTGGTGTATGGCGATGAAGATCTGCTCATTAATCAAGCCTATTTTCCAAATACTCAGCTTAAATCCTATTGGAGCTCAAATCAAGTGAATACTCAAATCGCTGTTGATGTGCCATTTTTTTATGGTGGCTCAAAGAGTTCAGATAAATCATTTGATGCTTATATTCGTCTAGTGACAGATGCTAACTAGAGAATTTGACCAAGTCTTGCTGGAGTCATATTCAGAAGATATCCCCATTTTTTTAAAAAAAATTTATGCGGCACGCAGCGTTAGTGAGGCGCAATTATCGTTAGGTTTATCAAATTTACTCACCCCTAATTTTGACCAATTAGATCAAGCCTTATCAATACTTGAAAAAGCCTTGCTAGAGCAAAAAAATATTTTAATCATTGGTGACTTTGACTGCGACGGCGCAACTGCGTCGGTGGTGGCGGTTAAATCCCTGCGGTTGATGGGTGCTAAATATGTTGATTTTTTGGTACCCAATCGCTTTGAGCATGGCTACGGACTATCGCCTGAAATTGTCAGGTTAGCGATTAAAGAAAAGCAGCCCGATCTCATTATTACAGTTGACAATGGGATATCAAGCTTCGATGGCGCCAAGCTAGCCAAAGAAAACAATATTCAGGTTATCATCACTGATCATCATCTACCTAGTGAAAACCTGCCTGAGGCAGACGCTATTATTAATCCCAACCTTAAAGGTTGTGAATTTTTAAGTAAAAATCTGGCTGGCGTTGGTGTGTGTTTTTATCTATTTTCAGCGCTAAAAACTCATCTTAATAAAATTCAATATTTTTCCAAGTATAGCATTCCGTTGCCAGATCTGCGCAGGGTGCTAGATTTAGTTGCACTGGGCACAGTGGCTGACGTGGTTAAGCTTGATCAAAATAATCGTATTTTGATCGATCAAGGTATTAAGCGTATTCAGGCCAAACAATGCACTCCTGGAATCTTAGCACTACTGGAAATCGCCAACAGGCAAGCGCAAACTTTACAAGCTAGCGATTTAGGCTTTGCCGTGGGCCCGCGTCTTAATGCGGCGGGGCGTTTGAGCGATATTTCTCGCGGTATTAAATGCTTATTAACGGATGATATGAATGATGCTAGGCGTTACGCTCAGGAGCTTGAAACATTCAACCAAAAACGCAAAGAAGAACAAACTCGCATTCAAGATGAAGCGCAAGCGATTGTTGACACTCAAGAAGTGGGTGAAGGCAAATTTGCCCTAAGTT
>NZ_CAXCCZ010000032.1:0-14014 GCF_963981275.1 uncultured Candidatus Thioglobus sp.
TATGGTGGGGCGTGAGCGATTTGAACGCTCGACCAGCGGATTAAAAGTCCGATGCTCTACCAACTGAGCTAACGCCCCATATTAGTTTTTTCAACACTAAGTGCAAAAAGTGAAATTATACATTATCTCGATTTAAAAACAACAAAATTTAGCCTTTATTTACCATTTCTTTTAAGCTTTTTCCTGGCTTAAAAAATGGCACGTATTTCTCCCCTACCCGTGTTCTCTCACTGGTTTTTGGATTGATACCTTGGCGCGCCTTTCGATGTTTTTTTAAAAAACCACCAAAGCCCCTAATCTCAACGCCTTCACCCGATACAATCGATTGTGAAATCTTTTCCAAGATACAATCAACCGCTAATTTGACATCGGACTTCGCTAAATTACTTCGCTCAGTTAAGGTTTGAACTAAATCGGTTTTTTTCATAATTTCACCATAAAAAAAGGCCGCTTTGTATCACTACTCAGCGGCCTTTTTAGTCAACAAGATTTACTTATCTTTTGCTTGCTTAAGTAAGTCACCTAATGTTGAGCCAGTAGCCTCATCAGAAGACTGCTTGTTATAGTCTGCCATAGCTGCTTGCTCTTCAACTGAATCCTTAGCTTTAATACTAACAGAAACATTGCGAGATCTTCTATCAACATTCATGATAACCACTTCAACTTCTGCACCTGTCTTAAGTACTGTTGTTGCGTCTTCAACACGCTCTTGTGAAATTTCACCAGCTTTTAAGTAACCAGTAATATCGTCAGCTAGGGCGATAACCGCACCACGTGGATCAACTTCTAGGATAGTACCTTTAACGATAGAACCTTTCTTATTAGCAGAAGCATACTGCATGAAGTCATCTTCAGACAATTGCTTGATACCTAAAGAGATACGCTCTTTTTCTGCATCAATGTTAAGAATAACAACTTCTAATTCTTGACCTTTTGAGTAGCTAGATACCAGCTCTTCAGAAGACTGCTTATCCCAAGAGATATCAGCTAAGTGAATTAGACCGTCGATGCCGCCTTGTAGGCCAACAAATAAACCAAAGTCAGTAATTGACTTAACATTAACGATGATTTTGTCGCCTTTGTTTTGAGTTGCTTCGAATGCTTCCCAAGGGTTTTCTAATGCTTGCTTCATTGATAATGAAATACGGTGCTTAGATTCTTGTACGTCTAAGATAACAACATCAACTTCTTGACCTAATTTAACAATCTTAGAAGGACGTGCATTAGCATTTGTCCAGTCCATTTCTGAAACGTGAACTAAACCTTCAACACCATCTTCGATGCGCACAAACGCTCCGTAATCAGTAAGGTTAGATACTGTACCAGTAACCTTTTTACCGATTGGTAAACGATCTGAAATACTATCCCAAGGACTAGCAGTAAGCTGCTTAAGACCTAGTGATACACGCATCTTCTCTTTATCGTAGTTAAGAACCTTAACTTTAATCTTGTCGCCAATTGTTAGCTTCTCAGATGGGTGATTAACACGCGTCCAAGAAATATCTGTAATGTGTAGTAAACCATCAACGCCACCCAAATCAACAAATGCACCGTAGTCAGCAAGGTTCTTAACGATACCTTCGATTTCTTTACCTTCTTCAAGTGTTTCAAGTAATGCTTCACGATCTGCAGAGTTAGCTTCTTGCATAACTGCTTTTCTAGAGATAACGATGTTGTTTCTAACTTCGTCCATCTTGATAACGATCGCTTCAATTTCTTGACCTGTTAGGTATGAGAAATCTTTAACAGGGCGTACATCAACTAATGAGCCTGGTAAGAATGCTTTAACCACACCAATATCAACTGTCAAACCACCTTTAACAGCGCCAGTAACAATACCAGTAACTGTTTCTTTTGAATTCATTGCCAATTCAAGTGACTGCCACAACTTAATACGCTTAGCATCAGCGTGTGACAATAGTGTATTACCCAGGCCATCGTCGATTGATTTTAGAGCAACTTCTACAACATCGCCCTCTGCAACTTCTAATTCACCTTTTGGGTTTTTAAATTCGTCTAGAGAGATAAAACCCTCTGATTTTAGTCCAACGTTTACAATCGCTTTTTCACGATTAAGACTAACTACAGTACCCATTAATAAGGCACCTACTTTTACGTTTTGTTGTTCTACACTGTTTTCAAACAGTTCAGCAAATGATTCTGACATATATTCTTCTTTGATATTGACCGGTAATTTTTTAGGCTATGTACGGTATCCGCCTAATGCATATCGGGTTAGTTTATTTATAAAGCTTAACCGCTTAAGCTTTAACCAATTCGCTCACTTGAGCGACTACCTCCATCAGTGATAACTCAGTGGTATCAATGATAAGAGCATCTTTTGCAGGTTTTAAAGGGGAGTGTTTACGCGAACTATCACGCGCATCACGAGCTTCAACCTCTGCTAAGATTTGCGATATTATACCCTCATGACCTTGCGCTTGCAATTGTTTTAGGCGCCTATTAGCACGCGCATCACTGCTTGCACTTAGATAAACTTTAAACTCAGCCTCTTTAAAAACCACCGTTCCCATATCACGACCGTCAGCCACCAAACCAGGAGCAACTGCAAAGTCTTGTTGACGTTTTAAAAGTGCACTACGCACCACGCCAATGGCGGCAATTTTGGAAGCCATTTCTCCAGTTTTCTCAGTACGTAAAATTGATGAAACCTCTTTACCATCTAAATAAACACTGACCAGTTCGCTTCCCTCTTGAGTTTTAAACTCTAAGTCTAAATTAGTGGCAATCTCCACTAGGACAACTTCATCTGCGATATCGACAGCTCTGCTGTCTACTGCCAAGGCAAAAGCACGGTAAATGGCGCCAGAATCAAGTAAGTTCCAGCCTTGTTGCTGAGCAATAATACGAGCAACACTACCCTTGCCAACCCCGCTTGGACCATCAATAGTTAAAACTGGCACACTCATTTAACTTCTGCTCTCATGTGTGGAAATAGCAACACATCACGAATTGATGGCGAATCGGTAAATAGCATAACCAGTCGATCTATACCAATACCTTCACCCGCAGTTGGTGGCATGCCATATTCCAGTGCGCGAATGTAGTCTGAATCATAATGCATGGCTTCATCGTCACCCGCATCTTTTTCAGCCACTTGCGCTTTAAAACGCTCAGCTTGATCTTGAGCATCGTTTAGCTCAGAAAATCCATTAGCAATTTCTCGTCCACCAATAAACAACTCGAAACGATCAGTAATGAATGGATTATCGTCATTACGTCTAGCGAGTGGCGACACCTCTGTTGGATATTGAGTAATAAAGGTAGGTTGCATAAGTCGTTCTTCAACCGTTTTTTCAAAAATTTCAATTTGAATTTTTCCCAAACCCCAGCCATCTTTAACGTCAATACCTAGATTCTTAGCGGTTGTTTTAGCCTTGTTTTCATTTAGGTCTTCAGCGCTTAAATTTGGATTATATTCAAGAATTGAGTCAAACACACTAATGCGATTAAATGCCTTAGAGAAATCAAAATCATCACCTTGGTAGTGGATTGTGGCACTACCACACACATCCACTGCGATACCTCTAAACAACTTCTCAGTTAGATCCATCAGATCGTGATAAGTAGCATAGGCTTGGTAGAATTCAATCATGGTGAACTCTGGATTATGGCGAGTTGATAAACCTTCATTTCTAAAATTACGATTAATTTCAAATACACGATCCATGCCACCAACTACCAAACGCTTTAAATAAAGCTCTGGAGCAATACGTAAAAACATCGGCATATCGAGTGCATTATGATGTGTCTCAAATGGTTTGGCAGTTGCACCGCCTGGAATGGTTTGCAACATTGGCGTCTCTACTTCCATAAAGTCAGCAGCATTAAAAAAGTTACGAATATAGCTTACAATTGCGCTGCGACGTTTAAAGGTATTACGCGCCTCTTCATTAGTGATTAAATCAACATAGCGCTGACGATATCTAATTTCTTGATCTGATAAGCCATGAAATTTTTCAGGCAAGGGTCTTAGTGATTTGGTTAGGAGTTTAATACTGTCAATACGCACTGACAACTCGCCAACGTTGGTTTTAAACAGTGTGCCTGTGGCAGCTAAAATATCGCCAATATCCCATTTTTTAAACTGCTCATTATAAAAACCTTCTGGCAGCTCATCACGGGTGACAAATATTTGAATTTTCCCACTTGAGTCTTGCACAGTTGCAAAACTGGCTTTACCCATCACACGCTTAAGCATCATGCGCCCTGCTATTGATACCTTGATTGATTTCTCTTCCAGCTCTTCTTTAGAGAGCTGATCATAGTCATTAGTAATGGTTTGCGCCAAATGCTCAGGTTTAAAATCATTAACAAAAGGGTTGCCCGCTTCTCTTAATTTATCCAGTTTTGATTTTCTTTCAGCAATTAACTTATTGTCGTCTTGGTCGCTCATAATTTTAATGTTGTGTTTTGATTTCTAATTCTTGTTGTGCAAGCTCTTTAGCCTTGGCCAAATCTTGCTGTGCTTGGGTAGTGTTACCCATGCGCTTGTGCAAAGTGCCACGATTATAATAGGCTTGATAAAAATTTGCATCCAATTCAATGGCTTTATTTAAGTCTTTTAAGGCTAAATCATCCTTGTTAATTTTAATATAGGCATTGCCTCGATTATAAATCGCGGCTATGTAGTGTTTATCCAGGCTAATAGCTTGCGAATACGCATTAACCGCTTCATTACTCTTTTCTAGGCGATCATAACAATTTCCTAAGTTATTAAACGCACCACTATCCGTATTTTTAAGCAAAATAGCTTGCTCAAAATACTCGACAGCTGAGTTAAAATTTTCTTTTTCTTGCTCCAAATAGGCTAGGCAGAAATAAGCCTCAGCGCTATTTGGGTTGGCCCGAATGGCATTTGACATACTCTCAATTGCCAACTCATCATTACCTTGTAGTTGATGTAAATTACCCAAACTTAGGTGTGCATTAGCCTTGAGATTTTGATCTGCACTGGAGTGGTTGATTAACTTATTCCAAGCTTGAATAGCCAGCGAAAGTTCGCCATTCTTTTGATGTGCATACGCACCTACCATTAAATCGCTTAATTCTGCTTCTATACTCATACTAGGGTGATTATTAATTTTCTTAGATTGTGTCCAACGCGGTGCTCATACAGATACAAACCCTGATATCGCCCCAAGGCTAGCTCAGAATTAACAACAGGAATAGATTTTGACTCACCTGTTAATATAGAGCGAATATGGCCGGACATGTCAAAATCACCTTCATTATTATGACGATAATTTGGATTAGCATCTTGCACATTATTCTTAAAATAATCCTCAACATCCAAAAGCAGGTTGGCATCTTCATTGCCCGTAATCATTAGTGAGGCTGAAGTATGTGCAACAAACACATGACACAGATGAGTCTTAACACCTTTAATCAATGCATTTATTTGAGTGGTAATATCAACCGCACCACGTTCGCTGGTGGCAATCATTAACTCGTGTTGGGTCACTTTAATAAATCCTTAGCTTTTTGCGTGTCAATCGCTTGAGAAGTATTAGGAGATTTTCTACTCAAGGACCTTATAAAGAAAAATAAACCAAACGCTAAAAATGCAAATGGGGCGTACCACAACAAATATGTATTTTTATTCATGGGTGGCTTAAACACCACAAAATCACCATAACGATCTGTCATGTATTGGCGAATGCTATCATCCGTTTGATTATCGACAATCAGCTCACGCACCTTTTCACGCAGGTCTTTTGCCAACCCAGCATTCGAGCCGCCAATGCTTTGGCCTTGGCAAACTGGGCAGCGAATCTCGTCAATCAAGCTGCGGTATCTTTGTTCATGAGTATCATTTTTAAAACTATTTGCCTCAATACTTTCACCAAAAACTGGCTGAAAAGCCAGCAATGTAATACATAGGACAACTCTTTTAAATAGAGCCGTTGTTTGGGTAAAATTTCGCATACGCTATTCACGAACCATAAAACCTAGATTTTACACTTCTCAAGCGGTGTAAAAGGAGACCCATGCCATTAATTACACTTGACAGTATTTCTTTGAGTTTTTCAGACAAACCCATTCTCAATAAGGTTAGTTCAACCATTTTAAAAGGTGACAAAATTGCACTAATTGGTCGTAATGGTGAAGGAAAATCTACCTTTATGAGGATATTAGCCGGCACTATTGAACCTGATGATGGCAAGCTTAAAATAAAAAATGGTATAAAAATCAGCTATTTAGAGCAAATGCCACCTGAAGATAATGATAAAAATTTGTTTGACATTGTCTCCGAAGGATTGGGTGAAATTGGCAATATTATCGCTCAGTACCAACACTTAATAAATAACGGCGAACTAAATAAAGCTGGCGAATTCCAAGAGAAAATCGATCAACTTGATGGCTGGCAATATTTACACAAAATTGAGGCCATACTTAATCGATTTACACTAAACCCTCAAACCTCACTTTCTACTTTATCAGGAGGCTGGAGGCGTCGTGTCATGTTGGCACGCGCTTTGATTCAAGAGCCTGATGTATTACTGCTAGATGAGCCAACTAACCATATGGATATTACCGCCATTTTGGATTTAGAGCGTATGCTCAAAGAATACCATGGCACTTTAGTAATTATTAGTCACGATCGTTCATTTATCGCCGGCATTGTTAATAAAGTATTCGACCTAGATCGTGGACATTTAAGTGTGTTTGAGTGCGGCTATAAAGCCTATGTTAAGCGTAAAGATGAACAGCTTCACGCTGAAGAAATTGCCAACGCCCGTTTTGACAAAAAACTCGCGCAAGAAGAGGTGTGGATTCGCCAAGGCATTAAAGCCCGTCGCACCCGAAACGAAGGTAGGGTTAGGGCTTTAGAATCTATGCGCAAATCTTTTACTGATCGTCGAGCCAAAAAAGGCAATGTCAAAATTCATGCGTTAGAAGATGAAAACAGAGCTTCCAAGGTTGTTTTTGAAGTTAAAAAAATATCTTACGATATTGCAGGTCTAGAACTAGTTAAAGACTTTTCAACGCTGATTCTCAAAGGTGAAAAAATTGGCATCATTGGCGGCAATGGTAGTGGTAAATCAACATTTATTAAGTTATTACTAGACGAGTTACAGCCAACTAAAGGCTCAATAAGGCGCTCGAAAACAATTCAACTTGCTTATTTTGACCAAATGCGTGACAATCTTGACCCAAACATGAAGGCGATGGATTTTGTCTCTGGTGGCCGTGAACGCATTGAAATTGGTGGAAAAAGCAAACACATCATTGGCTACTTACGCCAGTTTTTATTTACTGGTAAACAAGCCATGGCACCTATTAGAATGTTTTCTGGTGGTGAGAAAAACCGACTCATGCTCGCTAAAATCTTATCTCAGCCTGCTAACTTACTGGTACTCGACGAGCCAACCAACGACTTGGATGTGGAAACTCTAGAGCTGCTGGAAGAGATGCTGGTTGATTATAACGGCACTTTAATTCTGATTTCTCATGATCGAACCTTCTTAAACAATGTTGTTGGCTCAACAGTGGTGTTAGATGGGGATGGGGTTATTAATCAATATGCAGGTGGTTATGATGATTATCTTATCCAAAAACAAGATAAGATAGCAGTACAAAAAACCAAAACAAAAGTCAAGCCAAAGGCTGAAAAACCGAGTAATAATAGCCCTAAAAAACTCACCTATAAACAACAACAAGAGCTAAAAAAATTGCCCGAAAAAATTGAAAAAACTGAAATTCAAATTGGAGAAATTCAAATGCTACTTTCAGATCCTGAGTTTTTTCAAACTGATGAATCTCAAGATGCACTCATTCGTCTGGCTAGACTAGAGGCAGACTTAGAACGCTACTTTGATAAATGGGGAGAGTTAGAATGAGTAAAAATATACCCTTAATTGTTGATTTAGATCACACGCTAATTAACACTGACTTATTGTATGAATCTTCCATTGGCGCGCTCAAGCAACAACCTTGGTTAATCTTAATCTATCCATTTTGGTTTTTTAAAGGCAAAGGCTACTTAAAGAGTCAGCTGGTTAAGCGCTTTAGTATTGATGTCACCAGCCTACCTTATATCCAAGCTACGATTGACTATATCAACGAGCGTAAAAAAATGGGTGATCAGGTTATCTTAGCAACCGCCTCTCACAAAGACTACGCATTCGCTGTCGCCAAACACATTAATTTATTTGATGATGTCATGGCTAGTAATTCAGAATTTAACTTATCCTCTCACAACAAAGCTAAAAAACTTATTGAACGCTTTGGCAATAAGGGTTTTGATTATATGGGTGATCATATGCGTGATATGCCAGTATGGGAGGCATCAAATCTGTCGATTCTGGTCAACGTTAACGACAAAATTATTAAAAATACTACCCACCTAAAGACACTATTACTCTCTCAAAAAGATTAGTTATCTAATAAATACGACAAACTACCTAGTAGCAAGTAAATGGCGGTAGTAACCACCAAGGTTGCTGCGATGACGCGAGCTATTTTTAGATTTTTTCCTAGCACTTTGTTGCTCACAAACCAAACGCAATAACCAATAACAAACGCAATAATTAAAAGACGAACTAAAAACATAAGGCCTACCTAGATGAGTTGAGTGATTGCGCTATTTTAGTCGCTAATGCCAAATTAATGCCATTGACTTTTTGAATTTCATCTATGGAAGCATTTTTAATCTCTTGCAAGCCACCAAAATAATTTAGCAATGCACTACGCCTAAGTTTTCCAACTCCTGTAATCGCTTCAAGTGGCGAAGTTGTGCGTTTTTTGGAGCGTTTTAAGCGGTGATTTTTAATCGCAAAACGATGCGATTCATCTCGAATGTGGTTCACCAACATAAGGGCAGGATCATGTGGTGCCAAATTAATCTTATTGACCTGAGAATCCTCAACCGTGATTAGGGTTTCCAGACCTGCTTTACGCTTTTCACCTTTAGCAACACCAACCAGCTGAATATCATCTATGCCGATAGAATTCATCACCATAATTGCTTGATTAAGCTGGCCCAAACCTCCATCAATTAGCACTAAATCAGGCAAAGGCTGTTGTTCTTTTAACAGCTTAGAATAGCGCCTAAAAATCACTTGATTCATGGCCGCATAATCATCACCCGGAGTAACGTTTTTAATATCGAATTGTCGATACTTCTTAACTTTTGGAACGCCCTTTTCAAACACCACACACGAGGCTTTTGTTGCCTCCCCCATCATATGGCTAATATCAAAACACTCTATATATTCTGGGATTTTCTTTAAATTTAAAATACTCTGCAAATGTACTAGTGTTGATTTTTTTCTAAATCTTGCCAATAAGTTTTGATTTAAATTTTCTTTAACCGTAAGTTTGGCAATATTTAAATAATGCTTTTTGTCCTTATTAGGTGTATCAATAAGATGGGTGTTAAGCGCATCTGAGATGGTTTTTTTATCTTTAATTTTATGACTAACCAACAATTGCTTAGGGGTATCTTTACCCAAATAATAAAGTGGCAAAAAAGCACAAAGTACCACTTCAACTGCTTGATGAGTTGAATTTTTAGGTAGGATGAATTCTTGACCAACTTGCTTGCCGTTACGAATAAACAACACCTCAATTGCATTAACGCCATCTTGCTGGGTAATGGCAATAACATCCATATCGGCTGTAGAACTTGATGCGTGCTGTTCTTGAATTTTTCTCAAGTCAATCAGCTGGTCACGCAGTCGTGCGGCCAACTCAAAATCTTGATTTTGGGCGGCAATTTGCATTTTTTTCGAAATTTTATCCAGTGTTTGTTTACCTTTTCCCGAGAGAAACAAGGCCATCATTTTAACGTCTTGTTGGTAATTTTCATCATCGATATGGCCTACGCATGGCGCGCTACACAAGCCAATTTGATATTCCAAACAAGCTCTAGATCTAGATCGATAAGTTGCATTAGTACACTGCCTAACCCTAAATATTTTCTTTAACAAGATTAAAGAATCTCGCACAATATGCGCTGAAGGGTATGGCCCAAAATACTGATTTTTACTCTGCTTAGTGCCTCTAAAAAAACTCACTCTTGGATGTTGATCATTGCTAATGGCAATATAAGGATAACTTTTAGAATCCTTTAGCAAGATATTATATCTTGGCATATGCTGCTTAATAAGCTCCGCTTCAAGCAGCAATGCCTGAGTTTCAGTTTCAGTGACTAGAACCTCAAAACTACTAATATTAGCCACAAGTGCTCGAGTTTTTCCACTTTCATGCTGTTTGGAAAAATAGCTGGAAACTCGATTTTTTAGATTTTTAGCCTTGCCAACATAGATCACTAAACTGTGTTTATCCAGCATTTGATAAACACCAGAATTTTGCGTTAGATTATCGAGTTTTTCTTGAATAGACATAAGCGAAAAAGGTAAAATAAAAGCAAAATTTTATTCTTTATAAAGACAATGATTAAAACAGCACTTATTATATTATCTATTATCTACTCAAACCTGACTTTGGCGTCAGATAATTCTACAAATATTGCCGACATTATCGACCCGCCAAGCTCAGCTGCACTCAACATTATGGTGAGTGCGCTCACCTCATTAAAAGAGCTAAAGAAACAGGAAAAAGCCTCAAAAGAAAATGTTGAGGCACTTATTCGATTAAAGCTTTTGCCTAATCTTGCTATGGGCGTCGCTGCTAAAATTGCTATGGATAAGCACTGGGATGGTTTAAATATTCAGCAAAAGCAGTTTTTTCAAAATTATATTTCAGAATCATTAATCCAAGACTATGTTGGCATACTATCCAGCTATGAAAAACTTGATAGCGTTCAAATATCAGTGGATCCAGATGTTAAACGCAAGGACAATAAAGCCATTGTTAAGCTTAATATTAGCATCAACAGTGATGATAAGCCATTTTCCATTTCTTTAAAAATGATTCGCCTAAATACATGGCATGTTTACGATGTGGTCTTTTCTGGTGTCAGTATTGTAAAAAATTATCGCGCTCAATTCGATTCCTACATTAAGCGTAAAGGTCTTGAGGCATTAATCACAAGATCTCAGCAAAAGCTAGACAGGATTAATAAAAAATAATGTACAAACTGGTTATCAAGGGTGGCAAAACTCTTAACGGCACGGTTAAGATTGCCGGCTCAAAAAACGCTGCTCTGCCGATTTTATTTGCCTCAATTTTGGCCGATGGCCCGCTAAAAGTCAACAACATACCGCACTTGAGTGATGTCTCAACCACACTCAGATTACTCATGGATATGGGTGCAGAATTTATTCTTGAGTCTGATAACTCACTACATATTGATGCCTCAAAACTGACAAAACTCACGGGTGAATACAGCTTAGTTAAAACCATGCGTGCATCAATTTTAGCGCTTGGACCTATGCTAGCTAAGTACAAAAAAGCTAAAATTTCCCTACCTGGAGGTTGTGCTATTGGCACCAGACCAGTTAATCTACACTTGAAAGCTTTAGAAGAACTAAGTGCTAAAATTGAAGTTAAAGGTGGCTATATCTATGCCACCACTGATCAGCTCATTGGTACTGACATACATTTTGAACAAGTGAGTGTAACAGCAACTGAAAACATCCTTATGGCCGCCACACTGGCTCAAGGGCAGAGCACTATTCATAACGCTGCTCAAGAGCCTGAAATTGTTGATTTAGCAAATTGTTTAATTAGCATGGGTGCCAAAATTACCGGCGCCGGCACTGCTATTATTTCTATTCAGGGTGTGTCTAATCTCTCTGGCATAAGTCATAGTGTTTGCCCTGATCGTATTGAAGCTGGAACCTATCTTGTTGCAGCTGCTATTACTAGTGGAAAAATCACCTTAAAAAACGCCCGCCATCAATCAATGCAAGCCGTTATTGATAAACTAATAGAAACTGGTGCTGATATTAGCTATGGTAAAAATAGCATCACACTTGATATGAAAGGCGAACGCCCTAAAGCGGTCAATATTAAAACCAGTGCTTACCCAAATTTCCCAACGGATATGCAAGCACAATTTTGTGCGCTTAATTGCATTGCAGATGGACAATCAGCCATCACTGAAACCATTTTTGAAAATCGCTTTATGCACATTCCCGAGTTATCTCGTATGGGTGCACAGCTCACTTTAGAAGGTAACACGGTCATTTGTAAAGGTGTAAAATCGCTTACGGGTGCAAATTTAATGGCAACCGATCTGCGGGCTTCCGCTTCATTGGTGCTTGCAGGGCTTGCAGCAACTGGAACAACTACGATTGAACGTGTTTATCATCTTGATCGCGGATACGAAACCATTGAAGAAAAATTAAAATTACTAGGCGCTCAAATTGAACGCATACAAGATTAGAGAAAAAATACCATGTTAACCATTGCACTGTCTAAGGGCAGAATATTAGAACAAACCCTGCCCTTATTAAAAAAAGCAGGATTGGAAATCGCTGATGAAGAGCTTAACTCACGAAAACTCATTCTCGACACCAATCTTGACGATGTCAAAGTCATCATTATTCGTGCCACTGACGTACCTGTTTTTGTACAACATGGCGCTGCTGACATGGGTATTGCCGGAAAAGATGTATTGCTTGAGCATGGCTCTAATGGATTGTTTGAAATGCTAGATTTAGGTATTGCAAAATGCAAGCTCATGGTGGCTGCCAAATCTGAAAATTACCTGCAAGGCAGTATATTAAAAGTAGCAACCAAATACGTGAATTCTGCTAAACAGTATTTTGAGAAAAAAGGTCAGCCTTGTGAAATTATCAAATTATATGGCGCTATGGAGCTTGCTCCAGTAGTTGGTTTATCACACTGTATTGTGGATTTGGTGGATACTGGCAATACCTTAAAAGCCAATGGCCTTATCCCTCTAGATCATATTGAAGACATCAGTTCACGACTGGTTGTCAATAACGCTTCATTTAAAACTAAAAACACCGCCATTAAATCTTGGATTAATGCCATTGAGAAAAACCTATGATTACAAAACTTTCATCTAAACAGTCAGATTTTAAAGACAATTTAAGCAAACTTTTAGCTTGGGAGAGTGTCTCTAACGCTAACGTTGCAAAAACAGTAGACGACATTATTGCCAATATTCGCAGCCATGGCGACAAGGCTTTAGTAGATTACACCAATCAGTTTGACCGGATGAATGCTCATGATATGAGTGAACTCACTATCAAACTATCAGCACTCAAAGAAGCATTTGATACTCTCGGTGATAAAGAAAAAACCGCTCTAAAAACTGCAGCGGATCGCGTTCATAGCTATCACCAAAAACAAAAACAAGAGACTTGGACCTACACAGAAGATGACGGCACTATGCTGGGGCAAAAAATCACCCCATTAGACCGGGTTGGATTATACGTACCAGGTGGCAAGGCTGCCTATCCATCGTCCGTACTCATGAATGCCATCCCTGCTAAAGTAGCAGGTGTTGAAGAGTTAATCATGGTTGTGCCAACGCCTGACTCAATTACTAACCAGTTAGTACTAGCAGCGGCTTATATTTCAGGTGTAGATACAGTGTTTACAGTGGGTGGCGCACAAGCAGTTGCTGCACTGGCTTATGGCACACAAACCATCCCCAAGGTTGATAAGATTGTTGGTCCTGGTAAT
Organism: uncultured Candidatus Thioglobus sp.; assembly: GCF_963981275.1. NCBI lineage: Bacteria > Pseudomonadati > Pseudomonadota > Gammaproteobacteria > Pseudothioglobaceae (SeqCode) > Candidatus Thioglobus > uncultured Candidatus Thioglobus sp. The sequence continues at coordinate 13,591 of NZ_CAXCCZ010000032.1, forward strand.
ATTTATGTAGCCACAGCTAAGCGCGTGGTATTTGGTCAAGTGGGTATTGACATGATCGCCGGACCAAGTGAAATTTTGATTATTTGTGATGGCAAAACTAACCCAGATTGGATTGCAATGGATTTGTTCTCTCAAGCTGAACATGATGAAGATGCACAATCCATCCTGCTTTGTCCTGATGCAGACTTTATTGATCAAGTTGAGGCAAGCATTGCTAAACTATTACCAACCATGGAGCGCAAAGAAATTATCGCTACCGCTCTCAAAGACCGTGGTGCTTTAATCCTAACCAAAGACATGGATGAGGCTGTGGCACTTTCTAATCAAATTGCCCCTGAACATTTAGAGCTTTCTGTTGAAGATCCTCAGGCAATGCTTGACGGCATTAAACATGCAGGTGCAATCTTTATGGGTCGACACACTT
>NZ_CAXCCZ010000033.1:0-13416 GCF_963981275.1 uncultured Candidatus Thioglobus sp.
GTGCAGTTATCGTTAAACAAGTAGATGCTAAAACTCGCTCTAAAACAAGTATTAATGAGTTATTAAGAGGGATTTAATAAAATCCTAATGGAGGTTTTATTTTTAACAAAGAAGGTAATTGCTTTTTTTGTTGAGCCTTTAGGATTAATTCTAACATTAGCCATTATTGGTTTATATTTTTTATATAAATCTAGCTATACAAAAGCTAAACTTTTTTTAAGTTTTTCTATATCTCTGCTATTACTATTAAGCTATCCACCAATAGCTAACAATCTAATTAAACCATTAGAGAGTGTGTATCCACAATATAGATACAGTAATAAGAACATTGAATATATTCACGTACTTGGCGGTGGTCATTATGATAATCAGAACCAACCTTTATCAAGTCAAATTGGTAATGCTAGCCTTAAAAGGACCATTGAAGGTATTAGCATTTTTAAACAAATCGATAAAGCCAACTTAAAGCTTATTTTTACTGGATATGCAGGGCCGGGTAATTTCACGTCTAATGCTGAGATGAATGCGAAAATTGCTAGAATAGTAAGCATCTCCAATGATAGCTTGATCATTAATGGCGCCCCAAGAGATACTCAAGAAGAGGCTGTGTTTGCTAAATCAATTATTGGCAACAAGCCATTTATACTAGTAACTTCGTCATCACACATGCCAAGAGCCATTAAATTATTTGAAAATATGGGCATGAATCCAATAGCAGCACCAACGGATTTCAAAGGGGGGAATAAATCATTATTATCCGTCCCAAATATTAGGGATTTTGAAAAATCAAGAAATGCTATCCATGAATTTTTAGGCATAAGTTGGACCTATATTGTTAAGTAGGAACAAAAAAAACCCGCCTTACGGCGGGTTTTTTTTGGTTGTTTATATCGCTAAATTAACGACGCGTGAATAAAGCATAAATAACAGCGACCGCTGCTAAACCGACCAGTCCGTGTGAACCAAGACTGGCAACGATGCCTGTAATAGTGCCGATCACATCGCCACCAATAAATGGTACGCCTTGAGCGCCCGTACCGAAGATTACCTGAACCACGATGGCTAAAGCAATTAATGCAATACCCGCTTCGGTTAGTTTTTTGATTGTACCTATAGCAGTATCAAACATAGTTTTCCCCTTTTAGTTATATTAACAACCCAATCTTTGTGATTGGATTGTTAACAATTTAGAGTGTTTATTAACTTATGTCAAGTATTTTTGATGAAAAAGTGCAATAAAAGTAGTATTTAAGGCACTATATTTTGAAAAAATGCGAAATTTTTAGCGCTAAAGCGCTGATTGGGTAACCGATAGCGCTATTCCAATAAAAATTACCAGTCCAATGTAATTATTATGTAAAAAAGCTCTAAAACAGGCTGTTTTTTGCCGATTTTTGATTAAAAACTGATGATATATCATTAATAAGGCACTCAAAAACAAAGAAAAATCGTAGAAAATTCCCAGTTTAAAAATTTCCGAAATTTTTAATAAGATAACAATAAGCCCAATTTGTAATCCAGCCAGAATCAATCGATCGTATTGCGCAAATAAAACAGCGGTGGATTTAACCCCAATTTTTAGATCTTCTTCTCGATCCGCCATGGCATACATAGTGTCATAAATAACGGTCCAAATAACGGTGGCTAAAAAAATCCACCAAGCAGCACCTGGCACAAAACCATTAGTCGCTGCAAAAGCCATAGGCACGCTCATGGCAAAACTTACACCTAAAACAAACTGAGGCAGGTGCGTCCAACGCTTGGTAAAGGGATACAAAGTGGCCAGAATAGCAGCAACTAGTGCCAACTGCACAGTGAGTGTATTAGTGAACAACACCAAAATGAACGCCACAACAATCAAGCCAAAAAATAACTTTAAAGCATCGGCGGCATTAACTTCTCCTGAGGCGATTGGTCGATTTTGAGTACGCTCAATAAATCCATCAATTTTGCGATCAGCATAGTCGTTAATCACACAGCCTGCAGAACGCATCAATACAACCCCTGAAATAAAAATAGCCGTCAGTTTGATTGATGGCCAACCACCTGCGGCCAAAAATAAAGCCCATAAAGTTGGCCATAAAAGTAGGTAAATGCCTACTGGCTTATCTAGACGCATTAAACGAAAATAGGCGTTCATAACTTTGCTAAAAATTGTGTCAACTCATCAGACAAAGGGGCTTGCACCTTTTGGATGTCACCTGTTAATGGATTGGTAAAGGTAAGCTGATGCGCATGCAAAAACAAACGCTTAAGTCCTCGAAATTTCACTTGTCGATCAAATTCCTTATCGCCATATTTATCATCACAGGCAATCGCATGTTCTGCATATTTTGCATGTGCTCGAATTTGATGAGTACGCCCAGTCTCGATAGTGACTTCCACCAATGAAGCGGAAAAATCCTCTTGGGTGAAATTTTTAAGTGGCTGAAAATGACTCACTGAATGTTTACCCTTGCTGTCTACCACTGCGTATCTTGAATTCTGATGAAGTGGCGCATCAATGGTGTGGCGTTTTTTTGACCACGTCCCTTTTACCAAGGCAGTATAGCGCTTTTCCATTTCATGTTGATGAAGCTGCTCGTGCAGATTTTTAAGCACGCTACGCTTTTTAGCAATGAGCAGCACGCCTGAAGTTGCACGATCTAGACGATGAACCAGCTCAATAGGCTCTTTGTATACTGATCTAAGCGCCTCAATAACACCCGTGTCCACACCACTACCACTGTGAACAGCCACACCACTTGGCTTATTGATAATCAACAAACCCTTGTCTTCATAAATAATGGCGTCCATCAATATTTTTTTAAGACTGTCTGAAACATGCGCAGGTTTTTTCTCAGTTACGCTAATTGGCGGAATGCGCACAATATCTTCTTGTTGAAGCTTATAGTCTGCTTTTTTTCTGCCTTTGTTAACTCGAACCTCGCCTTTACGAATCACACGATAAATATGCGACTTGGGCACACCTTTAAGAATTTTAACTAAAAAATTATCCAGGCGCTGGCCTGCAGAAAATTCGTCAATAGTTTGAAAAGAAACAGCCATTATTATGAGAAAAACAAACGTTTAAAATTATCAGTGGTGGTACTGGCAATTTCTTCAATACTCACCCCTCGTATTTCGGCCAGCTTTTCAGCCACATAATAAGTGTAGGCGGGAGAATTTGGCTTACCTCTATTAGGCACTGGGGTTAGATAAGGCGAATCTGTTTCTACCAGTAGGCGATCTGCAGGTACTTTTTTAGCCACTTCGCGCAACGCCTGTGCACTTTTAAAGGTAATAATGCCAGAAAACGAAATATAAAAACCTAAATCAAGTGCCGCTTTGGCCATCGCCCAATCTTCAGAAAAACAATGCATCACACCTGCTTGTGCTTTTTCTTCGGTCATAATTTGAATGGTGTCAGCCTTAGCTTCACGGGTATGAATAATCATCGGCTTACCAGATTGGTTTGACGCAGCAATATGACGCCTAAATCGATCACGTTGCCAATCTGCAGACTCTTGTTTGACATGAAAATAATCTAGCCCTGTTTCACCAATGGCAATAACATTGTCGTTATCTGCCAACGCTAATAGCTCTTTAACACTTGGGTCTTTGCCCTCTTGCTCCGTCGGGTGCACACCCACAGAGGCGTAAATCTGAGTATGATTTTTAGCAAATGAAAGAACCTCATCAAAATGCTCTAAATCGATACAAACACAAAGAAATTCTTTAACAGATAAGTCATTTGCATGCGCCAGCATACTTTCAACACTACCGCCGAACTGTTCAAAGTCTACACGGTCTATATGGCAATGGGAGTCAACAATATGCATATTACAGACCTAATTTTTTTAGCCAATTCTTGGCTTTGCCGTCTAATTCGTCCGTTAGAGTATTAAGTTTTCCCTGTAGTCGACGATTAATACCTTCTTTAATTTCTTGCTCATTAAGTCTTAAACCTTTTTTCTCAACCTCGGCCTGGATGCGAGATAAGGCGACTTTCATAATCTCTGAACCAACCTGAGCCAAAGGGATGCCACTTTTTCCGCCAAAATCAGTAATCATTACATTCGGCACTACAACCGTCTCTTTGAACCACTGGGTATCAATGAATAACTGAGTATTAACAAAATTTAGCTGTTTAATTTTCACTCGACAAGACTCAGAAGAAGTATTTTGATTTTGAGAATGTTCAGTGGAAACGTTTTTGTGCGTATTTTTAGGCTTACGATTTAACTGATTAAGCAACTCAACCAAATTAACTTGATCCTTGTTTTGCTCTAATGTAAACAACAAGCCGTCAAATTCGAGCTGATCTAATACCACTAACTTGTCCTGACTCTGCTCAGAAAGAGCAGCGCTCAAATGATTTAAAACAAAGGCGTTTTTATTGGCAAAGTTGGGCGGGTTTGCCACTTCAATAAAATCAATGTTAACCTGGAATTGATCCCAGTCACTTCTAAATTCACCAACCGTAACAGAAGATCCGACTGATTTTTGCGCATAAGATTCCACTGCATTTTTAGCAATGGTATCAAACCAGATTACTAAAGAGATAATCGCAACAAGTATTAACGCCAATAAATAATAAAAGATTTTTTTCATGTTTAATTAGGTTGTATTTCTAAAAAATATCTATGGTCAGACACATATGGAACACTCACTTGATGGGCTTGAATTGTAAAGTTTTCAAGCGCCTCCTCTGCAAAACGATTTCCCTTCATGAGTAAGTAATGACCATTATCACACAATAAGTGCTGCGTTAGACTTAAGGTTTTTTCAACCTCTGCAAATGCTCTAGAGGTAATCTGCCCAAAGCACTGCTCTGGTTGAAAATTCTCAACACGTTGGTTGATCACCGTTAAATTATTTAAACCTAGCTGAACTTTGGCAAATTGCATAAAACGGCATTTTTTGCCAACCGTATCTAATACGGTCACGCTCAACTCCGGCTTCATAATACTAATCACAATACCGGGCAAACCAGCACCAGAACCTACGTCCAATAATGGCGTTTGCTGGATATAGGAAACCACCGAAAGGCTGTCTAACAAATGCTTTTTAATTCCATCTTCAGTGTGACGAATAGCGCTCAAATTATAAGTTTTATTCCACTTAATAATGAGTGCCAGATATTTTAATAATTTTGATACTTGCTCCTGGCTAAGATCAATATCCATTTGTTTTGCACCCTCGATGAGCAAGCTTTCATCAGTCATGATCTTTTATAAGTTTTAAGATAAACCAATAAAATTGAGATGGAGGCAGGGGTAACCCCTTGTATTCGACTCGCCTGACCAATAGTTTCTGGTTGGTGCTGTGTGAGCTTTTGGCGCACCTCCGCAGACAAGGCTTGAATACTCTGGTAATCCATCTCAGCTGGTAAGATGGTATTTTCATTTTTACGGTATTTCTCAATCTCGTCCATCTGGCGTTTAATATAGCCTGCATATTTAATCTGATTCTCCACCACGCCAATTAAAGTTTTATCGACCAAATAAGGCTTGCCAGAATCAATTTGACTCAAAATTTTGTAATTAACTTTTGGACGCTTAAGTAGCTCTAATAATGAATACTCATGATTAAGTCTCTGACCTAACACTTCACCTGCTTGCGTATCACTCGCTTGGATCCAAGTGCTTTCTAGACGTTGTTTTTCTTGAGCAATCGCCTCATATTTCTGCTCGAATGCCTGATATCTATCCTCACCAATTAACCCTAACTTTTTAGCCACAGGGGTAAGGCGCTCATCTGCATTATCCTCTCGCAAAAGCAGTCGATACTCTGCACGAGAAGTAAACATACGATACGGCTCATTCGTACCTTTGGTGATAAGATCATCTACCATCACACCAATATAGCTTTCATCACGCTTTGGTAGCCAAGCCTCTTTACCTTGAACGGCACAGGCTGCATTAATACCAGCCAACATGCCCTGGGCAGCCGCTTCTTCATAGCCCGTGGTGCCATTGATTTGACCAGCAAAATACAAATTAGCAATACGCTTAACTTCAAGGGTTTGCTTTAAGCCGCGCGGATCAAAAAAGTCATATTCGATGGCATAGCCAGGGCGCACAATTTGGGCATTTTCAAAGCCTTTGATTGAGTGAATAAAATCCACTTGAACCTCATAGGGTAATGAGGTTGAGATGCCATTAGGGTAAACCTCATTCGTGGTTAAACCTTCTGGTTCAACAAAAATTTGATGAGAATTACGTTCTTCAAATCTCACCACTTTGTCTTCAATAGAAGGACAATAACGCGGTCCAATACCTTCAATATTGCCTGTATACATTGGCGAGTCTTTTAGACCTGCACGGATAAAATCATGTGCCCGCTCATTTGTATGAGTAATAAAACACGAGATTTGCTCTGGATGATCAGAAGGTTTACCCATAAAAGAGAAGCTTGGCAATGGGCTATCTCCTGGCTGCTCCTGCATAAGTGAATAATCCAGCGTACGTCCGTCTAGCCTTGGAGGTGTGCCTGTTTTTAAACGTCCAACACCCAAATCATATTCGCGTAACTTTCTAGACAAAGGGTTAGAAGGTGCATCACCTGCTCGACCTCCTTGAAAATTTTTCTGACCAATATGAATAACACCGCCCAAAAAAGTACCTGAAGTTAGAATAACTTTATCAGCTTTAAAGGTGAGCCCCATTTGTGTGACCACACCAGTGACCACATCATTTTCAATCACCAAATCATCAACTGCTTGTTGAAATAAAGATAAGTTTTCTTGATTTTCAAGTGCGTAACGAATCGCGGCTTTATACAATACTCGATCAGCTTGAGCACGCGTTGCTCGAACCGCAGGACCTTTTGAGGCATTAAGTGTTCGGAATTGAATGCCCGCCTGATCAATTGCCTTAGCCATTGCACCACCCATAGCATCAATCTCTTTAACCAAGTGCCCTTTGCCAATGCCACCAATAGCTGGGTTACAACTCATTTGCCCCAGCGTTTCAATATTATGAGAAATCAACAAGGTGTTAACACCCATACGAGCTGAAGCAAGCGCTGCTTCCGTGCCTGCATGACCGCCACCAATAACAATGACTGAATAATGTGGTTCTTGATTCATCTATTTCCTTGCCAATAAAAAAGGCTCGTCATAAACGAGCCCTTCTGATACTTGCTCTTTAGACTGCTTACTTAATTTGCGCGTCTAATTCACCTGATGCATACTTTTGACTCATTTCATCTAAAGAAGTCACTGTAATCTTATCAGCTTGACCTGCAGCACCAAATGCTTCAAAACGTGCTGCTACAATATCACTCATTGCATTAGTCGCTTCTCTGTAGAATTTACGTGGATCGAAGTTAGCTGTGTTTTCAGCCAAATGCCTACGAATTGAACCCGTAGATGCCATACGTAAATCAGTATCGATGTTTACTTTACGCACACCATTCTTAATACCTTCTTGAATTTCACTTACCGGAACACCGTAAGTTTGACCCATGTCACCACCGAAGTCGTTAATAATCTTCAACCAATCTTGTGGCACTGAAGATGAACCATGCATCACTAAATGAGTATCTGGAATACGCTCATGGATTTCTTTAATGCGATCAATACGCAAGATTTCGCCTGTAGGCTCTTGAGTAAATTTGTAAGCACCATGAGAAGTACCAATAGCAATTGCTAGTGCATCAACATTCGTTGCTTTAACAAAATCAGCCGCCTCTTCAACACCCGTTAACAGCATATCAAGGTCTAATTTACCTTCAGCGCCATGGCCGTCTTCTTCACCCATTTCACCCGTTTCTAATGAACCTAGACAACCTAACTCGCCTTCAACTGATACACCACCAGCATGTGCCATTGCAACGACATTTTTAGTCACATCTACATTGTACTCAAATGAAGATGGTGTTTTACAATCTGCTTCTAATGAGCCATCCATCATTACTGATGAAAAACCTGACTGGATTGAACGTAAACATACTGCTGGCTCTGAACCATGGTCCTGATGCATTACCACTGGAATATGTGGGTACATCTCTGTTGCTGCAATAATTAGATGACGCAAGAACGGTTCGCCTGCATAACCTCGTGCACCTGCAGAACCCTGCATGATAACGGGTGAATTAGTTCTATCAGCCGCTTCCATGATTGCATGAACTTGCTCCATGTTGTTGACATTAAACGCTGGCATACCGTAGTTATTCTCTGCAGCGTGGTCTAGTAATTCTCTTAATGAAATTATCATATTTTCTCCTTTTCTTATTGCTTTTTAATAGTTAGCATCACCCACACGAAGAATCTTCATCATGTTGGTTCCGCCTGATTTATCTTTATACATTCCCTTGGTTAATACTACCAAATCTCCACTCTCAACAACACCACGATTTGTCAGTGTATCGACAACTTTTCGATTAACTTCTGACCACTCTGTGTTGGTATCTTTATCAATGCCGCAAGGGTATACGCCACGATATAAAGTAACTTTGCGCAGGGTCTGAACGTTATCAGACATTGCATAAATTGAAACATTAGAACTAATTCTTGACATCCACATGGCTGTCTTTCCTGTCTCTGTCAACGAGGCTACAACAGTTGCACCTAAATGATTAGCCGCATACATAGCACTCATGGCAATGGTTTCATCAACATACTCAAATGATTCATTCAATCGATGATGTGACATCTTGGCAATTGGATTTTTTTCAGCCTCAAGACAAACCTCTGCCATCGTCTCCACAGAATTTTTAGGATAGTCACCTGCTGCAGTTTCTGCTGAAAGCATTACCGCATCAGTACCATCAAGTACCGCGTTCGCCACGTCAAACACTTCAGCTCGTGTTGGAATTGGGTTTTCAATCATTGACTCTAGCATTTGCGTAGCAGTTACAACAATTCGGTCGTTAGATCGTGCTAATTTAATCAAGCGTTTTTGCTGTGCTGGTAATTGCGCATCGCCAATTTCAACACCCAAATCACCACGAGCAACCATAATACCGGCAGACTCTTTAATGATATCAACAATAGTTTCTTCTACTAAAGATTCAGCACGTTCAATTTTTGAGATAACACCCGCTTCACAGCCTGCTTGAATCAGCAAAGCTTTAGTTTCACGCACATCATCACCGCTAATTGGAAAAGACAAGGCAACGTAGTCAGCTTTAGCTTTGGCCGCAATTAAGATATCTTTTTTATCTTTTTCAGTCAGCGCATTCGCAGACAAACCACCGCCACGTAAATTAATGCCTTTCTTGTCGGATAAAATACCACCTTGGGTTACGATCGTGTTGATCTTGTTGCCCTCGATATTGCTCACTTCTAAGACAATCTTGCCATCATCAAGAATTAAAATATTACCCGGCTTAACTTCCTGGGGCAGTGTTTTATAAGCAATACCAACTGACGCTTGATCGCCAGATAACTCATCCTGATCAGCATCTAGAGCGAAGCTGTCACCATTATTTAGAGTAATTTTAATGCCGTCTTTAAAAGAAGCGATTCTAATTTTTGGACCCTGAAGATCCATCAATATACCAACATAGGTATTGTTTGAATGCGCCCATTCACGAACCGCCTTAACTCTGCCCAAATGCTCTGCTTCAGAGCCATGAGAAAAGTTAACACGGACAACATTAACACCTGCTTCTAAGATACTTTCTAATACACCAGGTCTATCCGTTGCCGGACCCAGTGTTGCTAAGATTTTAGTTCTTCTAATCAAGTATTACTCCGCCGCTCTTTGCTCTAGAATTTCTACTGCTGGTAATTTTTTACCTTCAAGGAATTCTAAGAAAGCGCCGCCGCCTGTTGAGATATAGCTAACCTTGTCTTCAATGTCATATTTATCTACCGCTGCTAGTGTATCACCACCACCTGCAATTGAAAATGCATCCGACTCAGCAATCGCCATTGCAATTGTTTTTGTTCCACCTTCAAATTGATCAAACTCAAATACACCCACTGGGCCATTCCATACAATTGTGCCTGCGTTTTTCATAATATCTGCTAATTCTTGAGCAGAATCTGGACCGATATCAAAAATCATGTCGTCGTCAACTACTGCACCTGAAGCTTTAGTTTCGGCAGCTGCTGTTTCAGAAAATTCTTTGCCACATACCACATCTGTTGGCACGGGGATTTCACAATCTTGCATTAATTTTTGCGCCGTTGGGATAAGGTCATCCTCACAGAGTGATTTGCCCACATTGTGGCCTTGTGCTGCAATGAAAGTATTAGCAATACCACCACCAACAACCAACTGATCAACAATCTTAGACAATGATTCTAAAACAGTTAATTTTGTTGATACTTTTGAACCACCAACGATCGCAACCATTGGACGCTTAGGATTGTCTAGTGCCTTTCCTAATGCTTCAAGCTCACCTGATAGCAATGGACCAGAACATGCAACTGGTGCATACTTAGCCACGCCATGTGTAGAGGCTTGTGCACGGTGTGCCGTACCAAAAGCATCCATAGCAAAGATGTCACACATCGCCGCCATACGTTTTGATAAAGCGTCGTCATTGGCCATTTCACCTTCGTTAAAACGTACATTCTCGCAAAGTACAACTTCGCCATCAGCCATTTCAACACCGTCTAACCAGTTCTTTTCTAAGCGCACTGTTACACCTAGAATTTCCGTTAAACGATCTGCAACAGGTTGTAATGTAAATTCATCACTGTACTCACCTTCAGTTGGGCGACCACGATGCGACATAAGCAATACTTTAGCGCCTTGTTTCATGGCCATTTCAATGGTCGGAACAGAAGCTTTAATACGCTTATCACTCGTTACAACGCCATCTTTGATTGGTACGTTTAAGTCTTGACGAATTAAAACTTTTTTAGAGCTAAGATCTAGATCTGATAAATTGATAACTGACATTATTTTCTCCTACTTGTTTATGCAATTGACTGATCAATAATATTGATCAGTGCTTGCTCAACAGGTTCTATCAATGAAGATACATCTTCACTGGTTAGTTGAGCAATATGTTTAGAGGGTGACGCCATTCCAACTTTGGTGGCGCCATCCAGTGTATATACCGAAATTCGACAAGGTAAAACACTTGCCAAATTCATATCCTTCTCGAGGATATTTTTTGCTACCACAGGGTTGCAAATTTCAAACACGTGACATTCTTCTTCTAATGTCTGGCCTTTTCCGGCTAGTGTTTGTTTAATATCGTAAGAATGCAAAATTCCAAACTTATTGTTTGGAACGGCTTCTTTCAATTTTTCAATAACTTCTTCAACACTAAGCTGAGAGTCTTTGATAATTAAATCTGGCATAGTTAAAAAGACGGCTCGATAAACGGAGCCATCATTTTTAATTATTAAGCGATGTGCTCAACTAAACGAAGCATGTTACATGTGTAACCATACTCGTTATCGTACCAAGATACTACCTTAACAAATGTATCGTCAAGTGCAATACCAGCGCCAGCATCAAAGATTGAAGATTGGCTAATACCACGGAAGTCAGAAGATACTACAGACTCTTCTGTGTAGCCTAATGTACCTTTCATTGCACCTTCAGAAGCTTCTTTCATTGCTGCACAAATTTCTTCGTATGTTGCAGGCTTATCAAGCTCACATGTTAAGTCAACTACTGAAACGTCAACTGAAGGAATACGGAAAGCCATACCAGTTAGTTTGCCGTTAAGCTCTGGTAATACAACGCCTACTGCCTTAGCAGCACCCGTTGATGAAGGAATAATGTTTTCAAACACTGCACGTCCACCTCTCCAGTCTTTCATTGAAGGACCGTCAACAGTTTTCTGAGTTGCAGTAGATGCGTGAACCGTCGTCATAAGGCCACGCTTTAAGCCCCAGTTATCATCGATAACTTTCGCAATTGGTGCAAGACAGTTAGTTGTACATGATGCAGCAGAAACGATTGCTTGACCAGCGTACTCAGAGTGGTTAACACCGTATACAAACATAGGTGTACCGTCTTTAGAAGGTGCTGATTGAACAACTTTCTTAGCGCCAGCATCAATGTGAGCTTGACAAGATTCTTCAGTTAAGAAGAAACCAGTACAATCGATAACGATTTCTGCACCAACTTCGTCCCACTTAAGGTCTGCAGGGTTGCGCTCAGCAGAAAGACGTACTTTCTTGCCATCAATAATAAAGTTATCGCCTTCAACCGCTACTTCACCGTCAAAACGACCTTGTGCTGTATCGTACTTAAGCATGTATGCTAAGTAATCATTTTCCAATAAGTCGTTAATACCGACTACTTCTAATTCTGGGAAGTCCTTTTTAATTGCACGAAATGCCATGCGACCAATACGACCAAAACCGTTAATACCTACTTTTATTGCCATCTTTCTACTCCTTTTACTTGTTTAATAAATTAAGAACAACTGCCACAACAGCCGTCTTTAAAAAGCCCATCAATAGTGTTTACAACATTCTCTACTGTGAAGCCAAATTCTTTAAATAATTGATCTGCTGGTGCAGATTCACCAAATGATTTCATGCCAACGATAGCGCCTTCTAAGCCAACATACTTATACCAACCGTTGTCAATACTCGCTTCAATTGCAACACGCTTAACACTTGTTGGAAGAACGCTTTCTCTGTACTCATCGCTTTGCTTGTCAAATCTTTCAGGACAAGGCATTGAAACCACACGAACATTTTTGCCTGATGCCGCTGCGGATTCAACTGCTAAGCCCACTTCAGATCCTGTTGCAATCAACACAACGTCTGGCGTGCCAGCGCAGTCTTTTAATACGTAACCACCTTTTGCAATGTTAGCCACTTGCTCAGCCGTTCTCTCGTTTGGCGCTAGCGCTTGACGTGAGAATACTAATGCAGTCGGGCCATCTGCTCGTACAATTGCCTCCTTCCATGAAACAGCAGATTCAGTTGCATCACAACCTCTCCATGTTTCAAAATTAGGAATAACACGCATTGTTGCTAATTGCTCAACTGGCTGATGCGTTGGACCGTCTTCACCCAAACCGATTGAGTCATGCGTGTAAACATAAATCGTACCAATTTTCATCAATGCAGACATACGTAACGCATTACGCATGAACTCCATAAACATGAAGAATGTTGCGCCATAAACTTTAAAACCACCATGTAGAACCATTCCGTTCATCATGTGTGCCATACCAAATTCACGTACACCCCAAGAGATGTAGTTACCCTCAGCATTGTCTGCATTTACTTTAACTGTGCCTGACCAATTCGTTAGGTTAGAACCAGTTAAGTCAGCAGAACCACCAAACATCTCTGGTAATAATGGACCCATTGCTTCGATTGCTTTTTGTGACGCTTGACGAGATGCAATTTTTGGCATTTCTTCTTGAGTCTTAGCAATAAACTTATCCATTTCCATTTCAAAGTTCGCTGGCAATGTGCCTGCCATACGACGTTCAAATTCTGTTGCGTCTGCAGGGAACTCAGCCTTATATGCTGCGAAAGCATCATTCCAAGCCGCT
>NZ_CAXCCZ010000034.1:0-12504 GCF_963981275.1 uncultured Candidatus Thioglobus sp.
TTTCTTTCCAACGGTTATGTTGGTAGACAACTATGGCGTGGTTTTGGAAAAAGTCTTAGGCGTTACCAATGAAGATTATTATTGGACCGATCTTGACAAGCTAATTGATAGCTCTACTCTAAAAATTAACAAACAACTTAGTGCAAAATTATGACCAATAACACACAAAATTCAAGCCAAACACACACGAATCAATCTTGGGGTGGACGCTTTAGCGAGCCAACTGATGAATTTGTCAAAATTTTTGGTGCTTCTGTCTTTTTTGACAAAATTTTAGCCCCATACGACATTGCCGGTTCTAGAGCGCACGCCACCATGTTGCAAGAAGTAGGCTTATTAACCGAAGACGAAAAAGACCAAATTCTAACGGGTCTGGATCAAATTTTGGAAGAAATCAATACAGGTAAGTTTGAATGGTCTGTTGCACTGGAAGATGTGCATATGAATATTGAATCACGTCTCACGCAATTGATTGGCAATGCGGGCAAAAAACTCCATACAGGCCGCTCTCGCAATGATCAAGTAGCGACTGATATTCGCCTATATCTGCGCGATCAAGTTGATGATATTCTAGTTGAGATTAATCGCTTACAACAGGCCTTGCTCGATTTAGCAGAAAAAGAAGCCAGCACCATCTTGCCAGGATTTACTCATCTCCAAGCAGCACAGCCTGTGAGTTTTGGCCACCATATGATGGCCTATTTTGAAATGCTAACTCGAGACGGCGAACGCTTAGTTGATTGTCGTAAGCGTATGAACTCCATGCCGCTAGGCTCTGCTGCCTTAGCAGGAACTACTTATCCAATAAACCGTGAAAGAACTGCCGAACTACTGAATTTTGATCGCATTTGCTTAAATTCACTTGATGGCGTTAGTGATCGCGATTTTGCCATTGAGTTCTTGTCTGCTGCCAGCATGATTATGATGCACCTATCACGCTTTTCAGAAGAGTTAATTTTATGGTCTTCTGCGCAGTTTAATTTTATAGAGCTACCAGATAGCTTTTGCACTGGCTCCTCTATCATGCCACAAAAGAAAAACCCTGATGTACCTGAACTTGTGCGTGGAAAAACAGGGCGCGTGTATGGCAATTTAACCTCCATGCTCACCATTATGAAATCTCAACCTTTGGCTTACAACAAAGACAATCAAGAAGACAAAGAGCCATTGTTTGATACAGTTGATACTCTTAAAGCTTGCCTGCGTGTATTTGCTGATATGGTACCAACCATCGAGACGCAACGTGACACCATGTATAACTCAACCAAAAAAGGCTACACTACAGCAACTGATTTGGCCGATTATCTAGTCAACAAAGGTTTAGCCTTTAGAGATGCACATGAGGTTGTTGGTAAGTCCGTTTCTTACGGCATCGAGCACCAAAAAGATTTGGCAGAGCTCAGCTTAGAAGAGCTACAACTGTTTGATGATCGCATTGAAAACGATGTGTTTGATATTTTGTCATTAGAAGGCTCACTTTGTGCGCGTGACCACCTAGGTGCAACTTCGCCTAATCAAGTTAAATACGCCATTAAGACTGCCAGAAAAAACTTAATCTAATGCGGGTTATTTTTGCGGGTACGCCTGAATTCTCAGTTGGCATACTCGAAGCGCTTGCTCAAGGTGAGCATAAATTAGTTGGTATATATTGCCAGCCCGACCGTCCCAAGGGTCGTGGTCGTGTATTAACTGCCTGCCCCGTTAAAGAAAAAGCACTTGAACTCAACTTACCGGTCTTTCAACCTGAAAGCCTAAAAGATAAGACAGCTCAACAACAATTAGCCAGCTTAAATGCTGATGTGATGGTGGTGGTAGCTTACGGGCAAATTTTACCAATAGAGGTGTTAGAGACACCTAAATACGGCTGTCTTAATATTCATGCCTCGCTACTGCCACGTTGGCGCGGGGCTGCACCGATTCAGCGTGCGATTATTTCCGGTGATAAGCAAACAGGGATTGGCATTATGCAAATGAATGAAGGCTTAGATACAGGCGACATCTTGCTGGAAAAAACTTGCGATATTCTTGAGTCTGATACTGCCCAATCTTTACATGACAAGCTAGCCATACTCGGTGCACAAGGCATTGTTAAAGCTTTAGCCAATCTTAACACCCTATCGCCAATCCCACAAAATGAAGCGGGCATTACCTACGCCAAAAAACTATCTAAAGATGAAGCCTGGATTGATTGGTCAAAATCGGCCGTACAAATCAACCAACAAATTAGAGCTTTTAACCCTTATCCAATTGCTCAAACAAATGCGAGCAGTAATAAATTCGAATCAAAAGTGTTACGCATTTTATCTGCCTGCGTCATAGGCAAGGCCTATGACGCAAAACCCGGTGAAGTGGCTGAATACGGCAAAGGGGTTTGCATTGTTGCAACGGGTGATGGTGCGCTAAGTTTAGAAAAAGTACAGCTTGCTGGCAAAAAAGCCGTCGATATTAAAGATTTCACAAACGCTTACACGCTAACAATACTGGAATAATCATGCCCCTTAAGCGTACCCTAACTTTGCCATTACTCACACTTTACGGGTTAGGCAATATTTTAGGCGCTGGTATTTATGTTCTAATTGGTAAGGTCTCAGGTGTAGCGGGCATGATGGCACCGTTATCATTTTTTGTCGCATCGCTATTGGTTGTTACAACAGCCTTTACTTACAGCGAACTATCATCGCGTTATCCTGTGAGTGCTGGTGAGGCGGTTTATTTGTTTAAAGCGTTTGGCAATCGACACCTGTCCTTTATAGTCGGCATTATGATTGTTATAACGGGCGTTCTATCTTCTGCCACGATCACTGTTGGCTTTATTGGTTATTTGGATATTTTTGTTGATTTATCCAGCCTTGTTACGATTACACTGCTATTAACAGTATTAGGGGTTTTAGCTATTTGGGGTATTAAAGAATCCGTCCAGGTGGCTGCACTTTTAACCTTAATAGAAATTACAGGATTACTGATTATCATTTGGTTTGGTCGTGACTATCTCCATAACATCGACACTCAAGCGTATTTAAACACTTTTAAATTTGGCGATTTAGCCATTTGGGGTGGTATATTTGCAGGCTCTTTTTTGGCATTTTATGCATTTATTGGTTTTGAGGATATGGTTAACGTCGCTGAAGAGGTTATTGAGCCAGAAAAAAATATGCCAAAAGCCATTATTCTGTCTCTTGCTATTGCCAGTGTTATTTACATATTGGTGTCACTAGTAGCTGTTAGCGCCGTACCACTAGACGCCCTATCTGCACACCAAGCACCACTAGCGCTTATTTACGAACAGCTTAGCGGACTTTCGCCCAACTTAATTGCCGTTATCGGTATGCTTGCCATTATTAACGGCGCACTCATACAAATTATTATGGCTTCTCGCGTTCTCTACGGCATGAGCAAGCAAAAATGGCTGCCTAGTATATTGAGCAACATTAACAAAACAACCAGAACCCCTGTTTACGCCACTTTAATTGTTGTACTTATTATTTATGTTTTGGCGCTTTGGTTGCCAATTATGACACTGGCAGAATTAACCAGTTTATTTATCTTAATTATTTTTTCACTAATGCATCTTGCGTTGCTGGTTATCAAGGCAAAGCAACCCAAACCTAGTAAAAATATCAGGCGCTATCATTTCAGCTTACCACTAATTGGGCTTATAACCAATACAGGCTTTATTGCCTTTTACTTACTATTTTGAGACTTTGCCGACAAAGCCAATTTGACGCCAAGCTTCATACGCCACAATAGAGACACAATTAGACAAATTTAAACTTCTAGATCCTGCTTGCATAGGTAGCGTAATGCCTGGGTATTGATCTAAAATCTCTTGTGGTAAGCCACGTGTTTCCGGGCCAAACAAAAATGAATCGCCTGCTTGGTACGCCACTTCAGCATAGTTTGTTTTTACTTTTGAACTCACTGCAAAAATACGCTCAGGCTTAGCTTTAGCTAAATAATCCTCAAAGTTTTCATACTCAGTCACTTGCGCCAATTCTTTGTAATCAAGCCCTGCACGTCTAAGCCGCTTATCGGTAATCTCAAAACCAAAAGGTTTAATCAAATGCAAACTGGCACCCATGTTGGCACTAAGACGGATCAGGCTGCCTGTGTTATTAGGTATTTCTGGCTCAAACAATACTAAATTTAACATAATATTTTATTTTGGTACTTGAATAAACGTTAATCATCCCATAGATAGAGACTAACTTAAACAAAATAGTGTAATAAAAGCTTATGAATATTGAAAAACTCACCTCTCAATTTCAACAAGATCTTGGTAGCGCTCAATCGCTTGCGATTAGCAGTAATAACAGTGCAATTGAAGGTGTGCATGTTCTGAGTGCTATGCTGTCTGATTCCAGCTCCAGTGTGAGCAATGCATTGACCTCAATCAAAATAGACACAACCACACTTAAAAACCAGATTGATCAGCAGATACAAAATCTAGCAGTTGTTAATAATCCTAATACCGATATCGGCATCTCTCAAAACTTACTACGCCTACTCACTGCTACTGAAAAAATAGCCACAGATAAAGGCGACGCTTATGTATCAACTGAATTATTTTTATTGGCAATTATTCAAGGATCAGACACAACCAGCAAACTACTAAAAGATGCCGGCGTTAATAAAGAAGCACTAACAAAAGCCATTGAAACCCTTAGAGGAGGACAAAACGTGAACGAACAAAATGCAGAAACACAGCGAGATGCGCTTAACAAATACACAACTGATTTGACCCAAATGGCCATTGATGGCAAACTTGATCCGGTTATTGGTCGTGATGGTGAGATTCGCCGCGCCATTCAAGTATTACAACGTCGCACCAAAAACAACCCTGTACTAATTGGTGAGCCTGGGGTGGGAAAAACTGCGATCGCCGAAGGCTTGGCTCAGCGTATTATTAACAACGAAGTGCCCGAAGGCATTAAAGGCAAACGTCTATTATCACTTGATATGGCTTCTTTGGTTGCAGGTGCTAAATATCGTGGAGAATTTGAAGAACGCCTAAAGGCAGTGCTTAAAGAGTTGGAAGCTGAGCAAGGGCAAGTGATTTTATTTATTGATGAACTTCACACCATGGTCGGTGCAGGCAAAGGCGATGGCGCTATGGATGCGGGCAATATGCTAAAACCGGCACTGGCTCGTGGCGATTTGCATTGTATGGGCGCCACCACCTTAAACGAATACCGTGAATATATTGAAAAAGATTCAGCGCTTGAGCGTCGCTTCCAAAAAGTATTGGTTGATGAGCCAACTGAGGAAGATACAGTTGCCATTTTGCGCGGGTTAAAAGAAAAATACGAAGTCCATCATGGTGTTGAGATTACTGACCCTGCTATTATTGCAGCCGTTACTTACTCCACGCGCTACATTACCGACAGACAACTACCCGATAAAGCCATTGATTTAATCGATGAAGCCGCTTCACAAATTCGCATGGAAATTGATTCAAAACCCGAATCTATGGATAAACTAGACCGAAAATTGGTACAGCTTAAAATCGAACGCATGGCGCTTAAAAAAGAGAAAGATAAGGCCTCTAAAGAGCGTCTTAAAGAGCTAGAGTCGGTGATTAAAAATCTTGAAAAAGAATACGCTGATTTTGATGAAATTTGGAAAAAAGAGAAATTAGTCGTGCAAGGTGCTCATCACTTAAAAGAGGAGCTAGAGCAGGCAAAATCTGAACTAGAAAACGCTCATCGAAATAATGACTTGGCTAAAATGAGTGAACTCCAGTATGGCATTATTCCTGAATTAGAGCAAAAAATTACACAAGCAGAAAATGCCGATACCGAGGAAATGACTCTACTTAGAAACAAAGTCACTGAAGATGAAATTGCTCATATTGTAGCGCGCTGGACTGGCATCCCAGTGGATAAAATGATGGAAGGTGAAAAAGACAAGCTCTTGCAAATGGAAAGCATCATTCATCAGCGTCTGGTTGGTCAAGATAAAGCCATTAAAGTTATTGCTGATGCAGTACGTCGCTCACGCGCAGGATTGTCTGATCCAAATCGCCCAGATGGCTCATTTATGTTTATGGGGCCAACGGGTGTGGGCAAAACTGAGCTTACTAAAGCTTTGGCAGATTTCTTGTTTGACACCGAGCAAGCTATTGTGCGAGTGGATATGAGTGAGTTTATGGAAAAACACTCTGTCTCTCGTTTGATTGGCGCACCTCCTGGTTATGTGGGTTATGAGCAAGGCGGTGTTTTAACCGAAGCAGTACGTCGTAAGCCATATTCAATTATCCTGCTAGATGAAGTTGAAAAAGCCCATCCTGATGTATTTAATATTCTTTTGCAAGTATTAGATGATGGACGCTTGACTGATGGACAGGGGCGTACGGTTGACTTTAAAAACACCGTTATTGTGATGACTTCAAATCTTGGTTCTCACTTGATTCAAGAGAATCCAGGCAAAGATGTATCAGCTGAGTTAATCAAATTAGTTGGTGAGCACTTTAGACCTGAGTTTGTTAATCGTATTGATGAAATTGTTACTTTCAATAGCCTAGGAAAAGATCAAATTGCAGGCATTGCCAAGATTCAAATTGAAATTTTATCTTCTAGATTAGCGGCTCTAGATCTTAAGTTAGAGATGAATGAAGCGGCGATGAATGTCATAGTAGACAGAGGTTATGATCCAGTATTTGGCGCCAGACCACTCAAACGCACCATTCAAAAATTACTGGAAAACCCTTTATCACAAAAGATTTTAGCCGGTGAATTCTTACCAGGTGCAACCATTAAAACGGATGTGGTTAACAATGAAATTGTATTTTCTTAAATTAAAAAATATTGGAAATAATGCAAATCAGCCAGCTTAACGTCATTTAAGACGTTTAAATCACCCAAAAACCCCGTTAATCGGGGTTTTTTTTGGATAAAACCTCATTATTAAGCCCCATCTTTAATTGCTATAACAATACTTTTGGTTATTTTTAAAAATTTCACAAATTTTAATAATGACCAATCTTTAAGCGTTTACCGCCCCAGGGTTGTTGATATAATCAAGGCTTATGAATGATTATCTTAAAATTGCCAAAAATGGCCTATGGACCAATAATCAAGCCTTAGTAGCATTGTTAGGCTTGTGCCCACTGTTAGCGGTAACTAACAATATTGTCAATGCGATTGGTCTTGGTCTTGCCACCACTTTCGTTTTAATTGCATCAAACGTGACAGTATCAATTTTTCGCCATCAAATTCGCAAAGAAGTGCGTATCCCAATTTTCGTACTATTAATCGCCTCTTTTGTGACCATTGTTGAGCTATTAATGCAATCATACTTTTATGATTTGTATTTGATTTTGGGTATTTTTGTACCGCTGATCGTTACTAATTGTGCAATTTTAGCTCGTGCAGAAGCTTATGCCAGTAAGAATAGCTGGGGGAAGTCTGCCCTTGACGGACTAATGATGGGTATTGGATTTTCTATTATTTTGATTATTTTGGGTGCCATGCGCGAATTGATTGGTTCTGGAACTTTATTTGATCAATCTAGCTTAATACTGGGCTCTTTAGGTGATACGCTCAGCGTTACCGTCTTTAATGACTACCAAGGTACACTGCTTGCTATTTTGCCGCCTGGCGCTTTTATCGGCTTAGGGTTGATTGTGGCTGCTAAAAATTATTTTGATTTGAAAAAAGCTTAAAAAAAAGAGGAGAGAAATGAAAAAACTACTAGTTTTATTTATAACGGCACTTACCCTAAATGTAAGTGCTGAGGGTGAAGCAACTAAAGATGTATTTATAACACCGGGTGTGATTTCTATTGATATAAATCACCAGGATAAGGTTGTAAAACTGCAGCGTAATCAAGATCAGGATAATGAAATTTCTGATTTTTATCTTAGAACAACTCGTGGAAAAGTTCAGCCAATGCATCCATTTGCACCGCATCTTGTTGAAACCATTGACGAGCTTGATGTTATTGACTATGTTAAAAAACGCTCAGATGGCGATGAATCAATTTTAGTAATTGACACTCGAACCCCTAATTGGCTGGTGTTTACAGGCGCCATTCCAACAGCAATCAACATCCCTTACACTCAATTTAAAAATAAAGAAAAAGCGCTAGAAATTATGGAAGACCAAATGGGTGTACAAGCAGATGATGTGTTTGATTTTTCTTATGCTAAAACCTTAGTTATGTACTGTAACGGCATCTGGTGTGGACAAACTCCAGCAGCTGTTAAAGCACTACTAAAATACGGCTACCCTGCTGCCAAGATTAAATATTACCGCGGTGGTATGAATGCTTGGAAATCTTTAGGCTTAACAACGGTTAACTTATAAGCTTTGAAAACCATTCAACAATACCTTGACAGTGGCGCGATTGATATTGCGCCACTGTTGTCTCTAGTGCTTAATAAAAGCAATGTCGAGCTAATCACTCAAAATGAATATCAGCTAACGCCCACTGAACAGCAAACATTGGATGCATTTATACAACAACGCATAGATGGCATGCCTTTTTCCTATATTAGTGGCAACAAAGGCTTTTATCATTTAGATTTTAAAGTCACACCTGACACACTTATCCCCAGGCCAGAAACCGAGCTACTGATTGATATTGCACTAGATTTATTCCCAAAAAATCAAACCTGCAAACTACTAGATATGGGAACTGGCAGTGGAATTATTGCTGTTACTTTAGCGGATAAAAATCCTCATTGGGCTGTTACTGGGACAGACTTCTCATCTGCAGCGATTGAGATCGCCCAACAAAATGCAACTACTGATATTAACTTTGCACAAGGTAGCTGGTTTGATGCTGTACCCAACCAAACCTTTGATCTAATCATATCCAACCCACCTTATATTGAGCAAGGCGACGCTTATCTTAACGACTTAACTCATGAGCCAATTACCGCACTCACAGCCGGAAAAGATGGCTTAGATGATATTCGAATTATCATTGATCAAGCGCCTGATTATCTCAATAAAAATGGCTTTTTACTCTTAGAACATGGGCACAATCAACAATTAATAATTGTCGAATTATTAT
The DNA here is from genome assembly GCF_963981275.1 of uncultured Candidatus Thioglobus sp. Lineage (NCBI taxonomy): Bacteria > Pseudomonadati > Pseudomonadota > Gammaproteobacteria > Pseudothioglobaceae (SeqCode) > Candidatus Thioglobus > uncultured Candidatus Thioglobus sp. The sequence goes on from NZ_CAXCCZ010000034.1 coordinate 9,016, forward strand.
CCAAAAATTTTATCAACATACAAACATTCAAGGACTATAATTCTAATGACCGTGCCGTTTTGGCACAGCTCAAACAAACAACATAACTCTAGAGGAGAAATATGAAAAAATTTATAAAGTTATTCGCTGCAACTGCTTTTGTTGCTGCAACAACCGCCCACTCTGGCTGGTTTGATGACGATAAAGAAACCGTGAGTGCAAAGCAGGATAGTAAAGTCTATACCTTGACATTAGCTGAAACTTGGCCGAGTAATTTCCCTATTTTTGGTGATGCCACCAAGAAATTTGCTCAATTAGCTCATGATATGTCAGGTGGTCGTCTAGCTATTAGAATTGACTCAAAAAATAAACATAAATCAGCACTGGGTATTTTTGATTTTGTTAAATCTGGTCAATATGATTTAGGTCATTCCGCATCATACTACTGGAAAGGTAAAGATGCCAATACACTATACTTTACCACCATGCCATTTGGCATGACAGCCTCCGAGCAACACGCTTGGTTTGAGTATGGCGGCGGCCAAGAATTAATGGATAAGGTTTATGCTAAACATGGCATGAAATCCATTATTGGTGGTAATACTGGCAACCAAATGGGTGGCTGGTTTCAAAAAGAAATCAATACTGTTGAAGACCTTCAAGGTTTAAAAATGCGCATTCCTGGATTTGCGGGTGACGTTATGGCTAAAGTAGGTGCTAAACCAACCAACATACCTGCAGGTGAGCTTTACACAGCACTTGATCGCGGTACAATTGATGCGCTAGAATGGGTAGGTCCTTCACTTGATTTACGCATGGGCTTTCATAAGGTTGCGCCGTACTACTATACCGGTTGGCATGAGCCAGCAACAGAGTTGCAATTCTTAATCAATTTGAAAAAATTAAACTCACTGCCAAAAGACTTGCAAGACATTCTAACCAATGCCATGAAGCTTTCTGCTTATGATATGTATGCACATTCAGAACATGCCAGCGCTAAAAACTGGGCAGATATGAAGAAGGATTATCCAAATATCAAAGTTAAAACTTTCCCTAAGCCAGTCTTTGACGCTTTAAGAAAGGCTAATTCTGAGTTGCTAGAGGAGCGTGCTAAATCAGATCCTGTTGCTAAAGAGATTATTGACTCTCAGCAGGCTTACTTGGCCAAGGCACGTGCCTGGACTCAAATCTCTGATCAATCCTACTTAAATTCTTTAGGTAACTAAGATTCGATCAATCTATACCCGATGGTTAGAAAATCTAACCATCGGGCTTTTATTGCTTACAATCTTTAATGTCTTTATTGATGTTGTACTTCGTTACGCCTTCAATAATTCATCTATCGCCTTGCAGGAAATGGAGTGGCACCTATTTTCCTCGCTTTTTTTACTCGGTATTTCATACACATTGCAACAAGATGCACATGTGCGAGTCGATATTTTTTATGCCAATCTATTACCAAAAAAACAAGCTTTGATCAATATGATTGGCTTTGTTATTTTCATTCTACCCATCAGTCTTTTAATTACATATTACGGTCTTGATTTTGCTTATGGCGCTTATACAATTAACGAGCAAAGTGGTGATCCTGGTGGATTAACACACCGTTTTATTATTAAAAGTGTTATTCCAATAAGCTTCATCTTGGTTATTATCTCCGGATCTTTATTTGTACTGGACAATTACAAGAAGTTCGTTCGAGGTGATGTGTGATTGGCTTAATTATGTTTGGCATCACCTTGATGCTGCTCATGATTGGCTTTCCAGTGGCATTCACTTTTGCGGGTGTGGCTGTTATTTTTGGCACGCTCACCGAAGGTATTGATCTATTTGGATTTATACCTTATCGCATTATGAGTGTCATGCAGAACACCATCTTAATGGCGGTTCCGTTATTTATCTTTATGGGTATCGTCCTGCAAAAGACCAAATTAGCCGAACAATTATTGGAAGCAATGGGAGATTTATTTGGTGGCATTCGAGGCGGTTTAGCGGTTTCAACCATTCTAGTAGGGTCACTACTAGCAGCGTCTACCGGTGTGGTTGGTGCTAGCGTTATTGCTATGGGAGTTATTTCTCTGCCTGTGATGCTTAAGCATAATTACAAAAAAACACTTTCCACCGGGGTTATTTGCGCCTCAGGAACCTTGGGGCAAATCATTCCGCCTTCTATTGTGCTTATTATTTTGGCAGATGTGTTGGGCGTACCTGTTGGGGATTTATTTCGAAGTGCGGTAATGCCGTCGCTGGTCTTGGTTGGCGGCTATATTTTGTATGTGTTGATTGTCGCCCATTTTGACAAAACTGCTGCACCCGCTTTTGTCAGTAAAAATCATCATTTATCCAATACTCAAAAATACATATTAGTTGCAAAAGCTATTGTGCCGCCATTTTCGCTCATTATTGCTGTACTTGGATCAATATTTTCTGGCATTGCCACACCAACTGAATCCGCCTCAATTGGCGCAGTTGGTGCACTTGTATTATCCTTTATTTACCAAAGGCTAAACTGGAGCATGGTTCGCTCAGCAAGCATTGAAACAGTTAAAGTTACCTCAATGGTTTTTGCAATTTTGGTGGGTGCTACAGCCTTTTCCATGGTGTTTACTTACAGTGGTGGTGACACACTGGTTGAAGAATTTATTATGAGTTTGCCAGCCAAAGAAATGAGCTTTATTCTTATTTCAATGTTGATCATTCTTATCTTGGGATTTTTTATTGATTTCGTAGAAATATCACTGATTATTGTGCCAATTTTTTATCCAATTGCACTGTCATTAGGTATCGATATGCAGTGGTTTGCTATTTTGATTGCTATGAATCTGCAAGCATCATTCCTGACACCACCTTTTGGATTTAGCTTGTTTTATCTCAAAGGCGTCGCACCCAGCTCAATCAAAACCACTGATATTTACAAAGGAGTTATGCCTTTTATTATTATCCAAGTGAGTGTTTTAACCAGTTTAGTCCTCTTTCCAGAATGGTATGGATTTAGCGGTTTTTAAAACTTTGAGATAACTTCTTAAGCTTGTCTTTATAAACTGAATCAACCTCGCAGTATTTTTCCTGCTGAGTAAAATAATCCTCTTCCACCCAAGTGCTTGACGGCTTAAATTTTGGCACACTGCCATCGGCATAAACTACTGAATTATCAGTATAGATGGTAATATTTTGATCTTGAAATAAGATTGACTTATCAGCATGGACACTGGCTGATACGCCCAATAAGACAATAATAAATATTTTCTGAATAAACATCATTCTTTTATTCTACAACAAAATAATCAATAATGTAGTCAAGTTTTTGACGAGTATTTTTTCTTGCCACAAGGCAGATTTTGGAAATATGCAGGAGCATGGGTTAACCATGTGACTAAGTATTTTTAAAATCTAACGCAGTACTCTGTTTAGCACCCCCTTGAGGGGTGGCAAGGAAAAAGACGAAGTCAAAAAAAAGGTGAAGTTAGTCTATAAGCCGGGTTCTGTAATAGATAGTCATTCATCTACGCG
>NZ_CAXCCZ010000035.1:0-11935 GCF_963981275.1 uncultured Candidatus Thioglobus sp.
GTAACAACAAGTGCCATTACTACTGTCATAGGGCCTGTTGGGCCGGATACTTGTGCGCCCGTGCCACCGAACAAGGCAGCAAAAAAGCCGGTAATAATTGCACCGTATAGTCCGGCAATAGCGCCAGCACCTGAGGCTAAGCCCATGGCAATTGCAAATGGAAGGGCCACTACACCAGCAGTAATACCGCCAGTAATATCGCCGCGAATGTTATTAAGATGTAAATTCTCAATTAATCTCATGAATTAATCCTTGTAAAGTTAAAGGGGTATGTCTGAAAAAGACAAGTGCAATATTATACAAAATAACGTGTATTAAATGGGGGTATTATTATATAATATAGCATTAATATTTGCCTGACAGTCTTGCTAGGCAATGCCCCTTATGTAGCCATTGGCTATTTTTATGACACAATTGGAAGCACAATGAACAAAATTGCAAAGTTTTTGCCATTTCTAGCATGGATCGGTGAAATTAGAGACTCAAACATATTAAAAGCAGACTTAGTTGCCGGCTTAACAGTTGCCTTGGTGTTGGTGCCACAATCAATGGCTTATGCACAACTTGCAGGCTTACCGCCGCAGCACGGCTTATACGCCTCATTCTTGCCGGTTATGATTGCAGCATTAATGGGGTCATCTCGCCAATTAGGCACAGGCCCAGTTGCTGTTGTATCATTATTAACAGCAGCAGCAGTGCCAACAATTTTGCCAGAAGGCGCAAGTATGGAGGAGTATGTTGTATATGCATCTCTATTGGCATTTTTGGTAGGTGTTTTCCAGTTTGTACTGGGCGCATTAAAACTCGGTTTTGTTATTAACTTCTTATCTCACCCTGTTGTTGTTGGCTTTACCAATGCAGCAGCAATCATTATTGGCACGTCTCAGCTTAACAAGATATTTGGTGTTGTTAAAGGAGAGGGTGATCATACATATGAGCAGGTATGGGGAACGATTGCTAATGCAACTTCAGACACGAATATGATTACTTTAACGATCGCTTTGATCGCTTTTGCAATTATGATTGCGGTTAAAAAATATGCACCAAAGTTACCAGGCGTTTTGTTAGCAGTAGCTGTAACAACGATTATTGCCTGGTTAATTGATTTTGGCGGTTCAGTTGAAACTGGCGGTTACGGTGGTGCAATTGTTGGTGTTATTCCTGAAGGGTTGCCGCCATTAGTTATTCCAGGCTTTGATTTCTCAGTTATGAACCAAATGATCGTAACAGCAATTACCATTGGCTTGATTGGTTTTATGGAGGCTATTTCAATTGCAAAAGCGATGGCAGCACAAACTAAACAGCGTCTTGATGCCAATCAAGAGCTAATGGGGCAAGGTTTGTCTAATGTTGTTTCAAGCTTCTTCCAAGGTTATGCGGTATCAGGATCGTTCTCTCGTTCAGCGGTTAATATTTCAGCAGGCGCGGTTACTGGTTTTTCGTCAGTAGTTACTGCAGTTATTGTTGGTATTACTTTGTTATTTTTGACGCCACTTTTGTACCACCTTCCACAAGCAACATTAGCGGCAGTGATTATTATGGCAGTTATTAATTTAATTAAATTTGCACCGATTATGCATGCTTGGAAGGTTGAAAAGCATGATGCTATTGTGGCAGTGACCTCATTTGTTTTAACTTTGATATTTGCACCACATTTAGAAAATGGTATTGTGATCGGTGTTATTTTATCATTAGCACTATTTTTGTACCGTACGATGCAGCCAAGATTTACCGAGCTATCGGCACATAGCGGATCAACTATGCTGGTAAATGCCTTAGATAACAAACTTGATCGTTGTGAAGTGGTATCAATTGTTAAATATTCTGGCTCTTTATACTTTGGTAATGCAGGTTATTTTGAAGATCGCATGCTTAATTTGATTGCTGAGAAGCATCAATGTTTGAAATATATTATTGTAGATATGGCAGGTATTAACCAAATTGATGCCTCGGGTGAAGAGATGCTTGCAGGCTTATTGGATAGATGTTCTGCTGCAGGTGTCGAAATCCTATTTGCTCGTACTGAAGGTATTGAAAAGGTATTGAGAAAGTCAGGTTTTATGGATCAGTTTGGTGAAGATCGTTTCTACGATCGTCGTACTGATGCACTTCGTCACGCATGGAAAGAATTGGGTGATGACGAGGCAGCTTCACACAGTCCTTTAAAACATTTAATTTCTTAGTAATTTAAGAAAATGAAAAAAAATCCAAGCTTATGCTTGGATTTTTTTTGGATAAGCAAAAGTCTACAGGTTTTCATAAAATGCTTTTACAAAATATAGACCCTGAGGCTGTGCAGTGGCGCCAGCTTGTTTACGATCTTTTGACTCTAACACCTCTTTAACCCATGAAGCAGGACGCTCGCCCTTTCCAACTTTGAGCAGCGTGCCTACGATATTTCTGACCATGTGATGTAGAAATGCGTTAGCCTTAATGTCTAATAAAATCTCTTCACTGTGTTGGGTTAAGCGGATAAATTCAATAGTTTTAATAGGGGATTTTGCTTGGCACAAGCTCCCTCTATAAGCTGAAAAATCATGTGTTCCAAGAAGAAATTGTGCAGCTTTATCCATGTCGTCAATATTTAGGGCTCTGGGCTCCCATAGTGAGTGCTGGCCGATAATAGAAGAGCGAACCTTGGTGTTGTGAATTTTGTAGTTGTAGCGTCTAGCAATGGCACTGAAGCGTGCATGAAAATCATCATCAACGCGCTTTGACCAGGTGAAGTTAACATCTGCAGGGAGGTTAACATTGCCACCAAATAGCCAGGCTTTGTCTTCTCTTATAGCGTGCGTTTCAAAATGAATTACCTGTTCAATAGCATGCACGCCGGCATCAGTTCTACCAGAGCAAAAAACTCTAACAGGGTGGTCAGCAACCTTGGATAACGCTTTTTCAACAACTTGTTGTACGGTACGAATGCCAGATTTTTGTAATTGCCAGCCATGGAAGTTGGTTCCCATGTATTCAACGCCTAATGCTATTCTCATAATTGAACATGTGTGTAAAATTGATTTAACTATTTTAACCACTTACAGGGTAACTTGTGAAAAACGAAGCAACTGGTCTAAAACGAATTTTTACTGCTTATGAGTTTTCAATGAAGGGGCTGAAATCCTGCTATCAATCTGAGGCTGCTTTTCGACAAGAGGTTTGGCTGACTGTAATATTAATCCCGCTGGCTTTAATTTTAGGAGAGTCTGCGATTGAAAAATTCGCACTTATTGCAGTTGTATTTTTGGTATTAATTGTCGAGATTCTTAACTCGGCAATCGAGTCAGTGGTGGATCGTATTGGCGATGAGTATCACGTGTTGTCAGGCGCTGCTAAAGATATGGGTTCGGCAGCGGTTTGGCTTTCTTTAATGTTGCTGGTTATTACGTGGCTAATTATTCTAATTTAGTTGATCAAATCGACGCACAGGTTGAATGCTTTGCTTTTGATTCAATTACCAGTACTAACGATTATCTATCAGCGCTAGATTTTTCTAGCACAACACAGATTTGTATTGCCAGTGAGCAAACTAAAGGTAAAGGGCAGTATGAGCGTATCTGGTTAAGTCAAAAAGATGCCAGCATCCTATTGTCTATTCGCTATGTTTTTAAAGCAGATCTGGCATTAAATGGACTCAGTTTGGCGGTTGGACTTGCTGTTGTTGACGCACTAGAAGAGCTCGGTATTAAACAGGCAAAGCTTAAATGGCCAAATGATGTATTTTTTGATCATAAAAAATTATCCGGAATTTTGATTGAGAATACACTACAAGGTCAGTATCAGTCAGTGGTCATAGGGCTGGGTTTAAATTACGATCTAAGTCAAAATTTTGAGTGCCAATCGCCCTGGATAGATTTGGCCAGCATCGTTCCAAAATTACCACCCATTGAAAATTTAGCCGCTTTGATTATTAATCATATTTTAAAAAATTGCCAATTATTTGCATCTCACGGTTTCTCCCACTTTCTTCGATCATGGCAGCAAGTGGATTATTTAAAAAATACACGCGTAGAGCTGGATTTACATCATCAAACTTTTATGGGCGTGGTTAGAGGTATAAATTCCCAGGGCATGTTAATGGTGGAAGTTAACGGTCAGTTAATTGAGGTTTGTAGCTCTAAACAAATTCGACTTATTTAGGGTAAGATATCCAGTAGAAAATCAATTAATCGATCATGTCATCAAGCACACTCACTGTTACCAATATCTCTAAAAAATACGCCCGACGTGAAGTGGTTTCCGATGTTTCGTTTGAGGTTAAATCGGGAGAAATTGTCGGCCTATTAGGGCCAAATGGAGCAGGAAAAACCACCTGTTTTTATATTGCTTGCGGCTTGGTGAGAGCAGACAAAGGTCAAGTTTTCATTAATGATGTCAAAGTGAGCAAAATGCCCATGCATAAGCGCTCCAAACTGGGCTTGGGGTATTTGCCTCAGGAGCCTTCGATTTTTAGAAAACTGTCGGTTGAAGATAATATATTGGCGGTGTTAGAGCTAAATAACACCCTAGATAAAACACAGAGAAAACATCGACTAGAGGCATTGTTGTCAGAGTTTCATATTGAGCACATTCGTCATATTGACGGGTTGAGTCTTTCGGGCGGTGAAAGGCGTCGAGTCGAAATTGCCAGAGCATTGGCAATGGATCCAAAGTTTGTTCTATTAGATGAGCCATTTGCAGGCGTAGATCCAATTTCTGTGGGCGATATTCAGCAGATTATTTATCACTTAAAAGACAAGGGTATTGGTGTGCTAATCACAGATCATAATTATCGGGAAATGCTCGATACTTGTGATCATTCATATGTTTTGCATGCAGGCGGGATTATTGCCAAAGGCGATAAGCAAACTATTCTGGATAATGCTGAAGTTAAAAAAGTGTATTTAGGCGAGTTTAATGCCAATCACTAAGCCTTTTATTACTCTGGGTATTGAGAGTTCATGTGATGAAACAGGTATCGGCTTATACCATAGCGAAAAAGGCCTGATTGGTCATCAGCTATTTTCCCAGGTGGATATTCATAGCGAGTATGGTGGCGTGGTTCCTGAGTTGGCATCTCGAGATCATATTCAGCGCGCCTTACCTTTGATTAAATCTGTACTGGCCGATGCCAAAACCACATTAAACGATATTAGTGCAATAGCCTATACAGCTGGACCTGGTCTTGCCGGAGCTTTGCTAGTGGGTAGTGCTGTGGCAAAGTCATTAGCCTGGAGTCTTAAGATTCCCTCGCTTGGGGTGCATCATATGGAGGGGCATTTATTAGCACCTTTATTAGAAGAGAGAGCGCCTAGCTTTCCTTTCGTAGCTTTATTGGTGTCAGGTGGACATACGATGCTGATTGACGTTAAGGCGATTGGCCAGTATGAGATATTAGGAGAGTCTTTGGATGATGCAGTTGGCGAGGCTTTTGATAAAACAGCTAAGATTTTGGGTTTGGGATATCCTGGTGGGCCGGCTTTGGCAAAGCTTGCCCAGCAGGGTGATGCTGATGCTTTTAAATTCCCGCGACCGATGATTGACCGTCCAGGATTGGATTTTAGTTTTAGTGGTCTAAAAACATTTGCGCGCAATACGTTTGTCAAATATCCCGAGCAAAAGGCTGATATTGCCAAAGCCTTTGAAGTGGCGGCAACGTCTACACTAATGATTAAATGTCGCCGTGCTTTGGAGCAAACAAATAGAACGACATTGGTTGTGGCAGGTGGTGTTAGTGCTAATTTAGCATTGCGTCAAGAATTGGATACGATGGGCTTAAAACAAGGCGTTCAAGTATTTTATCCACGCCAAGAGTTTTGTACTGATAATGGCGCCATGATTGCCTTAGCTGGGCATTTTCGCTTAAGCAAAGGGCAGGCTAGTGCCAATGGTGAAATTGCTATTCAGCCAAGATGGAGTTTGGAAGACTTGGAAGTCGTGTGAGCCAGTTAGCCAAGGTTTTTACTCGAGCTTCAACCGGGCTTGATGCGCCAGTTGTGACTATTGAGGTGCATATTTCTGGCGGTTTGCCAGGGTTTTCTATTGTAGGTTTGCCAGAAGGTGCGCTCAAGGAAAGTAAAGATCGGGTGCGTTCTGCGCTAATTAACTCACATTTTAAAATGCCTAAAGGGCGTATTACCGTGAGTCTTGCGCCAGCCAATCTGCCTAAGCGTGGCGGACGCTATGATTTACCTATTGCACTTGGCATTTTGTTGGCGTCTGGCCAGATTAAGTCTTGTGTCGATATTGGACAATATGAGTTTTATGGCGAGCTAGGATTGGATGGCTTGTTGCACAGTACAGAGGGCTTATTGCCGGCAGTTATTGAGGCATACAAGTCAAAGCATGATATTGTTATCCCTGCTGATGATTGTGCACAATGCGCATTGGTTGAAGGGGCAAATCTATTGCCAGCACAACATTTGTTGCAAGTTTGTGAATTCATATCTGGCGTTAGTGAGCCTGAGCCTTGCCCACTAAAAGCGAACACACAGATAACTTACGCCAATGATTTTTCACAAGTTAAGGGTCAGTACCAAGCCAAACGTGCACTAGAAGTCGCCGCTAGTGGTGGGCATAATATCCTGCTACGTGGCACGCCTGGCTCTGGAAAAACTATGTTGGCGGAAAGGCTGCCTTCAATTATGCCACCTTTGAGTGCTGAAAAAGCCCTGCAAAGAGCGTCTATTTATTCCATTGCTGGAAAGGCGCTAGACAGTGCTCAAATGTATATTCGAGCATTCCGATCGCCTCATCACTCATCATCAGCTGTATCCTTGGTTGGTGGTGGATCTCAGCCAAAACCGGGTGAAATTTCCCTGGCACACGAAGGTGTTTTATTTTTAGATGAGTTGCCTGAATTTCCACGTCATGTATTAGAAGCGCTTAGACAGCCTTTGGAAAGTGGTACGGTGCACGTTTCGCGCGCGCAACAACAAGTGAGTTTTCCGGCAAATTTTCAATTAATTGCTGCCATGAACCCTTGTCCATGTGGCTATTATGGAGATGGAACAGTTAAGTGTCATTGCACCGATGATCAGATTAGTAAATATCAGGCTAAGATTTCTGGCCCACTGCTGGATCGTATTGATATGGTGCTAGAAGTGCCGCCTTTGCCAAAAGAGGTGTTACTAAGCCAAAAAAACGAAGCAATAGAAAATAGTGAAACTATTAGAGCGCGTGTATTAGATTGCTATAATATGCAGCTGAATAGACAGGGTAAATTAAATGATCGTTTGAGTTCTGATGAGGTTGATCGTTTAATTATTCTAAATAAAGACAATAGACAATTGTTAGAAGGTGTGATTGACAAATTGCACCTATCAGCAAGAGCCTATCATAGAATTTTAAAAGTGGCTAGAACCATTGCAGATTTGGATCATGCTCAAACAATTGAGCAGCAACACCTGATTGAAGCAATTGGCTATCGTCGGCATAATGGATAGAAAAAATGGTTATTATTCCTGCAATTGATTTAAAAGATGGACAATGTGTACGCCTAAGGCAAGGGCTAATGGAGGACACAACAGTATTTTCAGATAATCCTGCTGAGATGGCCGCTCAATGGGTGGAGCAAGGTGCACAACGTCTCCACTTGGTTGATTTAAATGGTGCTTTTGAAGGTAAGCCAATTAACGCCAAAAGTGTGACAGAAATCACTAAGGCATTTCCAGACTTACCTGTACAGATTGGCGGCGGCATTCGTGATATGCAAATTGCTAATACCTATGTTGAAGCAGGTATTAGCTATCTAATTATCGGCACCAAGGCTGTTACTCATCCTGAGTTTGTCTCTGAGTTGTGTCGAGAGTTTCCTGGCAAGGTTATTGTAGGCTTAGATGCTAACAATGGCTTGGTGGCAACTGAAGGCTGGGCTAAGCAAACCGATTTACATGTGGTTGAGTTATCCAAAAAATTCGAACAAGACGGCGTTAGCTCGATTGTTTATACCGATATTGCCCGTGACGGCATGATGCAAGGGGTTAATGTTGAGGCGACTGCTGATTTAGCTAAGCAAACTTCGATTGATATTATTGCTTCTGGTGGCATTACCAATATGGATGACATTACTAATTTATTGAGCGAGGCACACCACGGTATTGGCGGTGCAATTACAGGTCGTGCTATTTATGAAGGTACGCTAGATTTTGCTAAAGCGCAACAATTGTGTGATCAAAAAAGCTAATGAATATTGAAGTTGCTTACGCGTTAGAAGATAAGCAGACGCTATTAACACTAGAAGCTGATACGGGAACAACTCTAAAGCAAGCCATTGAAATTTCAGGCATATTAACACTTTATCCTCAAATCGATCTAAGCCAACACAAAACTGGTATTTTTGGGAAGATAGCGAAGTTAGACACCATCTTACGCGAAAAAGACCGTGTAGAAATATACCGACCACTTATTGCTGACCCTAAGCAAGTTCGTAAAGAGCGTGCTGCTCAGGGCAAAAATATGCGCAGTAGTAAAAAATCCTAATTTTTGGTAAAATAACGCTTTAATCTAAACCTAAGTACATGAACGAAGACCAACCTCCGTCGATACAATCTTTTTTTAAAAGGTTGAATAAGAAATTTTTCCACGCACCGCTTGATTCAAGTGATGAGCTTTTGCAAGCGCTTAAGGAGGCTGAAGAAAGTCACATTATTGATTCTCATAGTCGTAGCATTATCGAGGGCACTATGCAGTTGGAAAACATGGAAGTGCGTGATGTAATGGTGCCAAAATCAAAAATGGTCACTATTGAGCATAATGCCAATACCAAAGAGTTGCTTGATGTCATGATTAAGTCGGCTCATTCACGCTTCCCAATTATTAATTCGAAACGCCATAAAATTCAAGGTGTTATCTTGGCTAAGGATTTACTCAGTTATTTAGCGGGTGATAAACGCACCGAGTTTAATTATAAAGAATATTTGCGCAGTGCCATCTTGGTGCCTGAAAGCAAAACCTTGGGAGCCTTGCTTAGGCTTTTTCAGCAAAAAAAATCACATATGGCTATTGTTATGGATGAGTACGGTGAAATTGCTGGCTTAGTAACGCTTGAAGATGTACTAGAGCAGATTGTTGGTGAGATTGAAGATGAGCACGATTTAGAGGAAGATAATATTATTGATTTTGGTGATGGGCGTTTCTTATTAAAAGCCAATACACCTATTGAAGAATTTGAAGAATTTTTTGAGGTTCAATTAATCTGTGAAGATATCGACACCGTTGCAGGCGTGGTGATTGCTGGATTTACTCGCTTGCCTGAGCAGATGGATGAAATTAGCCTACAAGGATTTAAATTTAAAGTTTTAAAAACTGATTCGCGTCGTATTCACCTGCTAGAAGTTGAGCGCTTAGATAGTCAAAATGGAAGTTAATGGACATCCTGGTTAGTGTATTTCTAATGGGTTTATTGGGGGGCGTGCACTGTTTAGGTATGTGTGGCGGTGTGGTCGGCATGCTTACAGCGGGACTTGCTCCAGAAGTTAGATCTAATCCTAAAAAAATTGCCCTGTTCCATCTAAATTATAATATTGGCAGAATTTTAAGCTACATCTTGATGGGGCTTGCATTTGGCCTATTAGGTGCAATATTAGCGCAAACCTTGCAAATGAGCCTGTTTGATAAGGCGCTTAGAATTTTCTCGGGCGTGCTTATGGTGATGGTGGGTTTGTATATTGGAGGCTGGTCATCAAGTGTTCAAATACTGGAGAAAGTAGGCGCTAAACTTTGGGCAATTCTACAGCCGTTAACCAGGCGATTCTTGCCTGTTAAAGACTTAAAAAGTGCCTTTTTTACTGGCCTACTATGGGGCGGAATTCCGTGTGGATTGGTCTATGGCGCTTTAAGTTTTGCCATTGTTTCAGGCTCAGCCTCTCAAGGCGGCTTAATTATGTTGGCATTCGGTTTGGGCACATTGCCAAGTTTGTTATTGATGGCTAGCGTCTCAACTCAGATAACGCATTTAACGCAAAAAACTTGGGTTAGAAAAATCTCTGGATTGCTAATTATCGGCCTAGGTGTTGCTGCTTTATGGATGCCGATTAGTGCTATGATAACTGATAAATTACACGGACACAACAAGATGAATACGCACAATCCGCAAAGTATTAACACCTTTAAACAGCCAACCGATTTAGATTACCTTACTTAGCAATATGATGTCGTTAGAACAAATAGCACAGCAAGTCATTCAAATACTGAACCGTCACAAAGTGAGCGGTTATGAAATTTCTTTAAGTAACAGCTCTGGTGTCTCTACTGCAGTGCGTTTGGGTAAAGTTGAAACACTAGAATATCATCTAGATAAATCTCTGGATATTAATGTTTATTTGGGTCAGGCTAAAGGTCATGCATCGAGCGTTGATTTGAGTGAAAGCGGCATCTTAAAAACAGTCGAATCCGCCTGTCTTATTGCTAAATATACCCAAAATGATCCATTTAATGGCCTAGCGCCAAAAGAGCTTATGGCGTTTGAAGTGCCTGATTTAGATCTGTATCACCCTTGGGATCTAGACCCTGAGCATAGTATTGAGCTGGCCGCACGTTGCGAGGCGCAAGCACTGGATCATACTGATATCAACAAGTCTGATGGTGCCGAGGTGTCTAGTTATCAAGGCGAGGGTTTGTATGCAAATTCTAATGGCATGATGAGCGTGCAAAAAGGCGCTAAACACTCATTAAGTTGTAGTGTTATTGCTGGCCAAGGTAAAGATATGCAAACGGCCTATGAATACACAGCAGCCCTTGATGCACAAGATCTGCAAACGCCAGAATGGGTGGGCGCTGGCGTTGCAAAACTTGCCGCTAGCAAGCTGGGCGCTAGATCTTTACCTTCGCAAAAGTGCCCGGTGATATTTTCACCGAGAGTATCTAGTGGGCTTTTCTCACAGTTAATTGGCGCATTAGGCGGCTCTCGTCAGTATAAAAAATCAACCTTTTTGTTGAATAGTTTGGATCAGCTGGTATTGCCGTCAAGTATTTCAATACTGGAAAAGCCTTTTGCCAAAAAAACCATTGGCGCTAAAGCCTTTGATCGTGATGGGGTGTTAAAGCGTCAACAGTATTTTGTCGAAAGTGGCCAGGTTAAGAGCTATGTACTGAGTCAATATTCAGCAAATCAGCTCGGCTTACAGACAACGGCCAACTCTGGAGGTGTAAACAATCTTATTGTTGAGCATTCTTTTAGTGGTGATTTGGATGAAATGATTAAACTCATGGATACAGGTTTAGTGGTGACCGAATTAATGGGTCAAGGCGTGAATGGCACCACGGGCGATTACTCTCGAGGGGCAGGCGGATTTTGGGTGGAAAATGGCAAAATTCAATATCCTGTATCGGGTATCACCATTGCTGGCAATTTAAAAGATATGCTCTTGGGTATCGAGCACATAGGTACAGATGTTGACCATCGAGGTAATATTAAAGTTGGCTCAGTGCTTGTTAATCAAATGACAATTGCCGGAGAGACCGAGTGAATTACGACATTGTTATTATTGGTGGCGGCATGGTGGGCCAGGCTTTTGCACTATCAATGGCAAAAACCAATAGCAAAATTGCGATTATTGAGCCCAATAACCCTAATCCAATACTTGGCGACGCTCACCATACACGCGTGAGTGCCATTACACCAACATCAGAAAAACTGCTTAAAAATATTGGCGCTTGGGATTTAATCAAACGCAAGCATGCCTTTGCCAATACCAGTGTTTGGGATCAGAATTCTCACGGTTCGCTAGATTTTCATGCTCAAGATGAAAGTCTTGATCATCTAGGTCACATTATTGAGAATGACGTTATTCAATCGGCTTTATTTACAGCACTGGAAAAAACTAATATTGAATTTATCAGTGCAAAACTCGACAGCATTGAAAAAACTCATGAAGGCTATCAGGTAACAGTGGATATCAATCAGACATTAGATTGTCAACTACTGATTGGTGCAGATGGCGCCAGATCACGCGTGAGAGAT
>NZ_CAXCCZ010000036.1:0-11739 GCF_963981275.1 uncultured Candidatus Thioglobus sp.
AGCACTCTTTTTGCTAGTAAGTGTTCACCATAATTTTAATATAGAGAGGAATAATGAAATTAGAATCTATCGCCCTACATCAAGGGTATAAATCCGAAGAAACCACTAAGTCTGCTGCAGTGCCAATTTACCAGACAACATCTTATACTTTTGATGATACTCAGCACGGAGCGGATCTTTTTGATCTTAAGGTTCCGGGTAATATTTACACCCGTATTATGAATCCTACTACAGATGTGCTGGAGCAACGTGTAGCAGCAATGGAGGGTGGTATTGCTGCGTTGGCATTGGCTTCTGGCATGGCTGCAATTACTTATGCTTTACAAAGTATTTGCACGGTAGGTGACAATATTGTTAGTACCAGTCAGCTGTATGGTGGCACTTACAATCTGTTTGCTCATTCTTTACCTAGACAAGGTATTGAGGCGCGACTAATAACACATGATGACTACGAAGGCTTTGATCAAGCTATTGATAAAAACACTAAGGCGGTTTTTTGTGAATCGATAGGTAATCCGGCTGGTAATGTTGTTGATATTTCTCGACTGGCTGAAATAGCGCATAAACATGGTGTACCTTTAATTGTTGATAATACTGTTGCCACGCCATACTTGTGTCGAGCTTTTGATCTTGGGGCTGATATTGTTGTCCACTCTCTCACTAAATATATTGGTGGACATGGTACTTCGATTGGCGGTGTTATTGTGGACTCTGGAAAATTTGACTGGGTGGCAAATAAAGATAGATTTCCTATGCTAAATGAGCCGGACCCTTCTTATCATGGTGTTGTTTACACAGAGGCTTTTGGCGAGGCTGCTTACATAGGTCGTTGTAGGGTAGTGCCGCTAAGAAACATGGGTGCCGCCATTTCTCCAATGAATTCTTTTCAAATTTTGCAAGGATTAGAAACCTTAAGTCTGCGTATGGATCGTCATTGTGAAAATGCTGAAAAACTTGCACAGTATTTGCAAAATCATGAGAAGGTAGAGTGGGTTAATTATGCTGCTTTACCTGATAGCCCTTATTATGAAAATTGTAAAAAAATCACACAAGGCAAGGCTTCTGGAATTCTAAGTTTTGGTATTACGGGTGGTATTGCTGCAGGGGGTCGATTTATTGATGCTCTTGATATGATACTGCGCCTTGTTAATATCGGTGACTCAAAATCATTGGCTTGTCATCCAGCATCAACAACCCATCGTCAGCTTAATGAGGAAGAGTTGGCTGCTGCCGGTGTTAGTTCTGATTTGGTGAGAATATCGGTTGGTATAGAGCATATTGATGACATTATTGCCGATGTTAGTCAGGCACTAGATAAGGCTTAATAAGGCAAATAGATACTCAGCACTTCTATAAACAATTCAATCAAAATAGTTTTAAGTTGAATTGTTATTATTTAGGTAGTAATAAGGTCTGATATTTATCTATAATGCCATCTAATATAGACATAGTTTTAATAAGGCTATTGTCATATTCAAAAAATATAATTAAAAAAATGAGGAAGATATTATGATGTTAAAGAAAATTACCGTATCAATGTTGTTGCTTTTTTTAGGCTTTTCAAGCCCAACAATTCACGCTAAAGAGATTAATGATTCTGTTGCTTTAAATGGCATAGAAACTGCGAAAAGCGTGTTTTTGATTGATTTTACCAATCCTAAAAAAACCGCCTTTTATCTAGATATTATTCTTGGCACGCATAAAGGTCTTACTAAGCAAAATGTTAAATCAAACATGGTGCTGGTTTTCATTGGACAGACTGTGCAATACCTTAGCACTGAGCCAGCAGACGATCTTGCGCTAGAGAGTGAAGATGAGTTAAATTCTATTCAGGCGTCAATTAAAGAGTTCTCAAAACTAGGGGTTAGAATGGAGGTTTGTGCTGTAGCTACACGCGTGTTTGGTGTTGACAACGATACCATTCCTAAAGAGATGAACATGGTTGCTGATGGCTTTGTTTCGTTAATTGGCTGGCAAACGCAAGGACATAAGTTGGTACCAATCTTCTAGGTTTAAATAGCTGTGGAATTTTTTGAATATTTGACACCTGTTGATATTGATGCTTCAGGGTTGCGAAAAATACTAACCATTGAAAATTCCATTAACTTATGCGCATCGATCACTCAAGTAATAGAAGACAAGCAAACAACGGGTACGATATATTGTATATGGGGTGAGTTTAGAGTCAATCGAGAGGTGTTAGACCAAGGTGTTAGATTTTCTATGCCATCATGCCCTAATGCCATTGCCTGGACGCTTACTATCAACCATAACAAGATTTTAACCATTCATTGCACAATCAATCAGCAAGACCATGATCAAGACTTTATTGAGTCAATTGAAGGTTTTGTGAGTGATTGGAAAGCTGGCTTGGTGCGTTTTCTAGCTACTTAGATTTAAAACTAGCCTGGATAAGGCTAATCTTGGGTGTTAAGCATGTGCTCGGCCACCCCTTTAAAAGAGGCGCTCAAAGTCATTAACAATAGGGTGTTGTCAGTAATATGTTCTTGTAAAGCTTGGTTCATACAGCTAAGCCACTGATCTTTCTCAAGTGGAGTAA
Source organism: uncultured Candidatus Thioglobus sp. (assembly GCF_963981275.1). Classification (NCBI taxonomy): domain Bacteria; kingdom Pseudomonadati; phylum Pseudomonadota; class Gammaproteobacteria; family Pseudothioglobaceae (SeqCode); genus Candidatus Thioglobus; species uncultured Candidatus Thioglobus sp. The sequence continues at coordinate 2,561 of NZ_CAXCCZ010000036.1, forward strand.
TGGTAAAAGGCATATGACGCGCTCGAAGTTTTGGGTGGCCGTATTTTTCGATATAAAGAGAAGGGCCACCAAGCCAACCGGATAAAAATAAATGTAATTTTTCTCTGGATATTTTCAAAGACTTGGCATGCATTGCTCTTAACTCAGATGTATCCGTACGTTGATCCATTAAATCGTAAAAACGATTCACCAGATTTTTAACCGCTAACTCTCCACCAAGTTGCTCATATTGAGTGAGCATGAAATACCTTACTGGTGGTAGTTTGGCGCTTCTTTAGTAATAGAGACATCGTGTACGTGTGACTCCACCATACCGGCCGAGGTTACCTGTACAAATTCAGCCACTGAGCGCATTTTCTCTAAATTTTCACAACCTGTGTAGCCCATAGATGATCTTACGCCACCTACCATTTGGTGAATGATAGGGCGGATAGAGCCTTTAAATGCAACACGACCCTCAATACCTTCAGGAACCAGTTTATCTGCTTTAGAGTCTGACTGGAAGTAACGATCAGATGATCCGTGTGCTTGATTCATAGCGCCAATAGAGCCCATTCCGCGGTAAGATTTATACGCACGACCTTGATAAAGCTCAATTTCACCAGGAGATTCTTCAGTACCTGCCAGCATTGAGCCTAGCATAACGCAATAAGCGCCAGCTGCAAATGCTTTAGCAATATCGCCAGAGTAGCGAATGCCACCGTCAGCAATTAATGGAACACCAGTGCCTTGAAGAGCGTCAGCAACATCAGAGATGGCTGTAATTTGTGGAACGCCAACACCTGATACAATTCTGGTTGTACAAATACTGCCTGGGCCAATGCCAACTTTAACACAGTCTGCGCCAGCTTTTACTAGATCAAGAGCGGCAGCTCCAGTAGCGATATTGCCGGCAATAATGTTTAAATCTGGGTGTTTAATCTTGGTCTTTTTAACGCGATCAATGACACCTTGAGAGTGTCCGTGCGCTGTATCAATTACAATAACATCCACACCTGCTTCTACTAAAGCATCAATACGAGCACCTGTGCCAGAGGCAACACCAACAGCTGCACCAACACGTAGTTGCTCAGCATCATCTTTACAGGCATTTGGATGGTCAGTTGATTTTTGAATGTCACGAACGGTGATCATGCCTTGAAGATCAAAAGCATCGTTTGTAATTACAACACGCTCAATACGGTGCTGTTGCAATAGTGCACGAACCTCAGTCATGTCAGTACCCTCTATAACTGTGATTAGCTTATCCTGAGGTGTCATTAAGTTAGCAACTGTTTCATTAAGATTGGTTTCAAAGCGAACATCGCGGCCAGTTATCATGCCAACAATTGTGTTTCCTTTAACAACAGGAAGTGCAGAAATTTTGTGCTTCTTTTGTTTATCCAGAACATCTCTCACCGAAGCTTCAGAGTTGATTGTGATTGGTTCGCGAATGACGCCAGATTCAAAACGCTTAACTTTTCGAACCTCTTTAGCTTGTTCTTCAACTGACATATTCTTGTGAATAATGCCGATGCCACCTTCTTGAGCCATAGTAATAGCAAGCTTAGCCTCGGTAACTGTGTCCATTGCCGCTGAAAGAATAGGGGTATTTAGGGTGATATTTTTTGTGAGCTTGGTTGACATACTCACCTCTTTAGGCATAGTGGTTGAGTGTGCGGGTACTAACAATACATCATCGAAAGTTAGTGCGGTTTTTAGTAAGTTCATTTTAATATCTCCTGCGGTTGACAAAGTTTGGAAAAATAAAGCCAATTAAGATTCCAAAGAATAAAACAAAACTACCGGTAATAAACCAGTTTCTAAAGCTGGAATCTTGCGCAGCAGTTTTGTTATTTTTAAGTAATTGAATTTCAGCTTGTAGCTGTAAATTTGTGGTGATGAGTTTGTCGTTAGAATGCTCTAGTTTTAAAGCATCTTTGTAGACTTTTTCAACATGCTGTTTTTCGGCAACAGACTTGTTGGTTTGAATAGATAGTTTGGTGTTTTCAACTTTCAATGACTGAACTTCAGTTTCAAGCTCATTTTTTCTTTTGGCCAGCTTGTTAATTAGCAGTTTATTAGCATTATAAGTTTGTCTAAGTTTTTCCAGTTGTGCTCTCGCAGGCGGGTTGTTAGATAAATAACGAGAGATAATCCACCCAGTTGAGCCTTCAAATTTAACCTGGGTCCAACCATCTTCAGTGGCTTGTAAAATGGCAAGTTTAGAGCCAGAAGAAAGCGAACGCACAATATTATCGCCAAAAGTTTTTTCAGCACGCATTGGAATATCAACTTGGTCAGTAATATAAACAAACGACTGCGCACTCACAAGGGAGCTTACTAGTAGAAGGGTGGTGCTTAGAAGTTTAAGTTTCATACTATAAGTTAGATATTTTATTAAGTTGGTCGTTTAAATCGCCAATTGCATTGAGTGTAGCGCTTAATCTTTCACGCTCAACATTGACAATGGCCTCTGGGGCGCCAGAGACGAATTTGTCATTGTTTAGTTTTCCTTCAAATTGCATCTTTTGTTTTTCTAATTTTTCAATTTCTTTGTTAAGTCGTGAAATCTCTTGGTCTTTATCAATTAGACCGGCTAATGGGATAAGAATTTTCATCTCACCAACCAGAGCAGTAGCAGATTCTGGCGCTTCTTCGCTAGTATCAAGTTTATCAATACTTTCCATTTTGGCAAGCGTATTTAAGATATTTGCATTATTTTGTAAATATAGTGCATCTGTTTGATTGAAATTTTGTACAAAACAAGGTAGTGGTTTAGAAGGTGGAATGTTCATCTCGCCACGAATTTTACGAATACCTAGAATAAAGGTTTGTAACCATTTGATCTCAGTTTCTGAGTCTTTAGCGCTTAATGATTGATCTACTTCTGGGTAGGATTGGGTCATTAGGCTAATTTCATTATCGCCAGTAATGGCGTTGCACTGTTCAAAAATCTCTTCAGTGATAAATGGAATAATTGGGTGTAGTAAGCTTACTATTTCATTTAACACCTTGATCAAAGTTGCCTGAGTGCCAGCTTTGGTGGCATCATCTTGTAAAAGTGGCTTGGATAGTTCAAGGTACCAATCACAGTAATCATGCCAAACAAATTCGTACAATTCTTGACTCATAAGATCAAGACGATAATCTTTTAGATGTTTTTCAACGTTTTTCTTAGTCACTTGTAGGCGTGATAAAATCCACTTGTCTGCAGTTGATAATGGTGCCGTAGTATCAATTGTCTCACCTTCGAGTTTCATCAGCACAAAGCGTGAAGCATTCCAAAGTTTATTGCAGAAATTTCGGTAACCTTCAACACGTTTTAAATCAAACTTAATATCTCGACCAAACGAAGCAAGAGCGGCAAAAGTAAATCTTAGTGCATCTGTACCAAAGGCAGGAATACCGTCTGCGAACTCTTGCTGAGTTTGCTTTTTGATTTTTTTAGCCATTTTTGGCTGCATCATGCCTTGTGTTCTTTTTTCTAGTAGATCTTCTAAAGAGATGCCATCAATTAAGTCGATTGGATCTAAAACGTTACCCTTAGACTTGGACATTTTCTGCCCTTGTCCATCGCGAATAAGGCCAGTGATATAAATATCTTTAAAAGGCACATCTCCTGCAAACTTTAGCCCAAACATAATCATTCTAGCAACCCAGAAGAAAATAATATCAAAGCCAGTTACCAAAACATCAGTTGGATAAAAACGAGCAAGATCAGGGGTTTTTTCTGGCCAGCCTAGGGTTGAAAATGGCCAAAGCGCTGATGAAAACCAAGTGTCTAGCACATCGTTATCTTGTGTGAGTTCAACACCTTCTCCGGCTTGCGCTTGCGCTTCTTGTTCGGTATTTGCTACAAAGATATTGCCTTGATTGTCATACCAGGCAGGGATTCGATGACCCCACCAGATTTGCCTAGAGATGCACCAGTCTTGGATGTTGTCCATCCAGTTGAAATAGGTTTTATTCCAGTTTTCAGGGATAAATCTAATGTCACCATTTTTGACAGCGTCAATAGCAGGCTCGGCTAATGGGGCAATTTTTACAAACCATTGATCGGTCATATACGGCTCAATTACCGCATTGGTTCGATCACCACGAGGCACCATGAGTTTGTGCGGTTCAATTTTCTCCAGTAGGCCTTGATCTTCTAAATCTTTAATAATTTGTTTTCTAGCATCAAATCTATCCATGCCAATATACGGGCTATTAACAACGTCGTTAATTTTGGCATCATTCGTTAAAATATTGATAATTTCAAGATCATGACGCTGACCCATTTCGTAGTCGTTAAAGTCATGAGCAGGGGTAATTTTTACACAACCCGTACCAAACTCCATGTCGACATAGTCATCGGCAATAATGGTTATTTTTCGATCCGTTAGTGGAAGGTCGATAGTTTGACCGATGAGATGTGCATAGCGAGCATCCTCTGGATGAACGGCTACAGCACTATCACCCAGCATAGTTTCAGGGCGCGTTGTGGCCACCACCATTACTTCATCAGAGTTAGTAATAGGATAGCGCATATGCCATAAAGAGCCTTGCTCTTCAACACTAATAACCTCAAGATCAGAAACGGCAGTATGTAGAACGGGATCCCAGTTAACCAGACGTTTGCCACGATAGATTAAGCCTTCTTCGTGCAATTGAACAAAAACTTTATTAACCGCATCAGATAAACCTTCATCCATAGTGAAGCGTTCTTTTTCCCAGTCAACCGATGAGCCAAGTCTGCGCATTTGTGAGGTGATTGTGCCGCCAGATTGCTCTTTCCAATCCCAGATTTTTTCAACAAATTTTTCACGACCAACATCGTGACGCGTAATATCTTGAGCGGCTAGTTGACGCTCAACCACCATTTGTGTGGCGATGCCAGCGTGATCTGTGCCAGGCTGCCAAAGCGTTTGCTCACCTTTTCCACGATGGTAGCGCGTAAGCACATCCATAATGGTGTGTTGAAAGGCATGCCCCATGTGCAATGAGCCAGTAACATTTGGCGGCGGTAGCATGATTGAGTAGGCGTTCTCACTAGTAGAATTTGCATCTGATGAGAATAGATTTTTGTCTTCCCAAAGTGAGCGATATTTCGCTTCAATTTGTTCAGGATTGTAGGTTTTTTCCATTAACTTATAAAGATGGATTAAACTTTGCAATTATACTATAAGTGGATGAAAAAATTGGATAATAAAACTTGGTTGGTGTATTTATTAAAGTGCGCTAATAACTCTCTGTATTGCGGAATTACCAATGATTTATCCCAGCGCTTGCGTCAGCATAATGGCGAGATTAAGGGCGGGGCAAAATACACCCGTGCAAATGCCCCGTGTCAACTGGTTTATCAAGAAAAAATGCAGGATAGATCTAGTGCCTCAAAGCGTGAGTACGAAATCAAACAAATGGATAGAAGTGCTAAATTGGCGCTGATTAAATCAACATGAGCGCTTATCAAAAAATTTCATGTGAGGATCATAGTATTTATGAGTTGGTTATTATGCGCGCTCAGTCAATGATGGTGGCTATTGATGGAAAAATTGTTAGAATAAAGCCAATTGATATAGTAACTAAGGATGGGGCTGAATTTTTAATTTTTATTGATGAGTTTAATCATCAGCAAAAAATACGCGCTGATTTAATTATTATTCAAAAATAAAAAGAAGTTTTAATTATTTTTTTCGAAATAAGAAATAGTTAAAGCTTTGAATTGAACCATTAGGATGTGGGTGCTTCTCGTTAAACATTTTTATAAAATCAAAACCATCTCCAAGTAGTTTGCTAATTTTGGCTTTGTCATATTGTACAATACCAAGCTCTGAGCATTCTTTAGGGCCATCTGGTGAGAAGGTTGCTAGTAGAAAAAAGCCGTCTTTTTGAAGATATTGATTGAGTTTTTTCAGGTAAATTTTTTGATCTTTTGGACTGGTTAAAAAATGAAAAACCGCTCGATCATGCCAAAGTTTAAAGGTGCTATTGGGTTGAAAATCCAGAATGTTTTCATTGTAGAAGCTTAGCTTATCACTAGATTTTTTCAGCCTAGTCTTTAATGTTTCTATCGCTGTTGTTGATAATTCTAATAATGAAATTTTGCTAAATCCCTGGGCCAACAAGTTGTCAGCCAATATCGATACACCACAGCCAACATCAATAATCGCATCTTCTTTATCGGCAAATTCCAAAATCCAATCAAAAGAAATGGTTGAATGATCTTGGTGCCAGCTAACTTGAGTGTGGTCTTTAGTTTTGTAAACTTTATCCCAATGGGAGAAGTTATCGGTCATTGATTTGGTGTTTATAATAATGAATCTTTGGATTATAAACGAGTTGCTATGAGAATTTTGCACACAATGCTTAGAGTTGGAAATTTAGACAAATCAATCGCGTTTTATACACAAGTTTTAGGCATGAGTTTGTTGCGTCAAAAAGACTATCCTAGGGGTGAATTTACACTGGCTTTTTTAGGCTATGGGCCTGAGTCCGAGCATCCTGCTTTGGAGCTGACCTATAATTGGACTAAGCATGAATATAAAATTGGCACAGGGTTTGGTCATATTGCCATTAACGTTGAAGATGTGTATGAAGCCGTTGATAAGGCTAAAAAACAAGGCGCTACAGTTACAAGGGAGGCAGGCCCAATGAGTGCTGGAACAACCATAGTTGGATTTTTACAAGATCCAGATGGCTATGAGATTGAGCTACTATCCAAAAAATTTGAGTAGTTTTTTATACAAAATTACTAGCATTTATTGAGTTAAAAAAAATCGTCATAGACCTCGCCTTAACAGGAAACTTTTAAAAATATATCAGTCGTTTAGTCGTAATTTTTACGCCCTGATAGGGCGTGAGCGATTGTATTAATATCAGCATATTCAAGTTCGCCGCCAATCGGAATACCGTGAGCAATGCGTGTAATTTGTACGTCAAATTGTTTGGCCATATTGCTTATATAATGCGCCGTAACTTCGCCTTCAACAGTGGCATTGGTCGCAAGAATAATTTCTTTAATGGTGCGCTCTTGTAGTCGCTGTTCAAGATCATCTAACCCTAGTTCGCTTGCACCAATACCATCAATAGGGGATAGATAGCCACTTAAAACAAAGTACTTGCCTTTATAAACGCTGCTTTGCTCAATAGCGTGAATATCAGCTGGCGTTTCAACCACGCAAAGTTGTGTGTTGTCACGCGCTTCGTTGGCACAAATATTGCACAAATCCTTTTCACTCAGTGTTCTACAAGAGTGACAATGTTGCACGTGCTCCATGGCATCAACCAAAGCCTTAGCAAGCTCAAACCCACCATCTCGATTACGCTCAAGCAAGTGGTATACAAAACGCTGCGCAGTTTTGCTACCAACACCTGGCAAGGCGCAAAAAGCTTTGTTAAGGGATTCAATCATAAGCTAATAAAACTTCTTTAAAATGGCAAATTCATGCCACCAGGCAAGTTCATGCCGCCCGTTGCACCTTTCATTTTTGCCTCTGATGCATTGGAGATTTGCGCAGTAGCATCGTTCATTGCCGTTAGAATTAAATCTTCCAGCATGTCTTTGTCATCCATAACCATCTCGTCAATTTTAATATTTGTTGCCAAATGCTCACCATTAATGGTAATTTCAACCGCGCCACCTGCAGCTTTACCAGTCGCACTTAGAGTTTTGATTTCTTCTTGTGCTTTTTGCATGTTATCTTGCATTTGCTGGGCTTTTTTCATCATCCCGGCCATTCCACCTTTAAACATAGGTCGCTCCTTATTTAGTGTCTTGTAATTTCTTTAATGGATTTAACGTCAACTTTTGCGTTAAAAGCTTGTTCTAATTTTTGCACTACCTCATCATTTAAAAACTCTTGTTGGATTCTAGCTAAATATGCATCATGAGCTTTAGCCTCTTTTTGTGCCAAGGTTTCAGAGGTTGGCTGATTAAGATTAATGATTAAATTTAAATCAGTATATTTAACCCTTAAACTTTTAAGCATGCTTTGATGAACATGATCACTCAATAAGTTAGTAAATTGCTTATCAAGTGTTAATGTGAGTGTGTTGTCTAGCAAAGTAGCAAACAGGGTATTTTTGACCAACATTTTTGCGCCACCTGCAAATTCAACCAACTGACTAACTTCTTCCCACTCTTGTTGACTGGTAATTGTTAGGTAGTTAGTGGCTTGAGGTTGCGCTGATTTTTCAGCGGGTTTTTTTTCTTGAGGCTTTGCAGGTATAGGTTTTTTGCCAGTTTTCGCACTTGAAGTAGTGCTAGGCGTGATTTTTAGAGTTTTTTTTTCCACAGGATTTTGACTATCCGTATCACTATGGAAAGCCAGCATGCGCAAAAGCGTCATTTCAAAGCCGATTTGTTCACTTGGTGCTAATGACATATCTTTAGTGCCATTAATTGCCATTTGATAAAAAATTTGCAAATCTTGATTGGAAATTTGACCAGCCAATTCTCGAATCTCAGCATCACTCTCATCAGCCATAATTTGCGCCAATGAAATCTGATGAAACAGTGAGCTAAGATCTTTAAGTGCATTAACAAGGTTTTCACCGCGATGAGATAAATCTTTTACAAAATCAATCACCGCTTTCGCATCTTGATTAAATAAATGCTTAGCCAGGATGACAATATCATCATGATGAACCAGTCCCAGCATAGCCTTGATATCTTTGCTAGTGACGGTGCCATTACCGTAAGAAATCGACTGATCTAACAAGCTTAGTGCATCACGCATTGAGCCGTTGCCAAATTCAGCAATCTGGCCTAGCGCACTTTCTTCATAGCTCAAACTTTCAGTATCCATGATAAATTTCAGCTGACCTAAAATTTCATCATGGGTAAGTTGTGACAACGTAAACTGCAAACAACGAGAAAGTACCGTAACTGGTAGTTTTTGTGGATCTGTGGTGGCAAGTAAAAACTTTACATGTTCAGGTGGCTCTTCAAGCGTTTTTAGTAGCGCGTTAAAGCTACTTTTGGAAAGCATGTGCACCTCATCAATTAGGTAAATTTTGTACCTATTTTTGGTGGGCATGTATTGTGCGTTTTCTAATAGCTCGCGCATGTTGTCTACGCCTGTATGCGACGCAGCATCTAGCTCAATCAAATCAATCGATTGACCTCTATCAATCTCTATGCAAGTAGGGCAAGTGCCACAAGGTGTAGAGCTAACGCCCGCTTCACAATTGATTGATTTGGCAAAAATACGCGC
>NZ_CAXCCZ010000037.1:0-11621 GCF_963981275.1 uncultured Candidatus Thioglobus sp.
GCTGCCGCTGGATCTGCAAGTGCTGCACACTTGTTAAGACCAAACTTTAAGTACTCTGCACCGCCCTTTTCAACAGACTCCTCATAAGGAGGAATACCGTCCAAAATTTCTTCAAATTGATCTCTTGAACCAGCGTCATATGCATAAACACCATTAGTATAGTCTGCAAACTCAACATTCGGTTGAATTGATTTAAAGTGACCGATAAAAGCTTTTTGGTCAGAGGCCACATCCGCAGATGCCACTCCAACTAAAAAACCGATACCAGCAACTGCTGTTATTAGTTTTTTCATTAATCTCTCCTCAATAATAAAAAAAGTTACTTAGACTTTGCAGTCGCAGAACCCGTTTTACCTTTATTGTCTTTGTACTTAAGCTCGATTGTGTCGCCTTTAGCGCCAGCAACATTAAACTTAAAATACGGATTTTTAGAAATAGAACTACCGATATCTGCATCAACCACAACATTGCCGTTGTGAGAAACTACCATATGAACGATATGATTTGCAGGTACGATTTTACCTTTTTTCTTGCGTAAACCAGTTTCCATTGGGTGCTTAATAAGCGCCTTAATACCGATAACACCTTTTCTAGCCTTTGGCTTTAATTTAATTGATCCCATTTTATATTCTCCTAATTAATATGATTCGTTACCGAATTAACCGCCACAGCCGCCAATTGTTACTTTAACTTCTTGAGTTACCTTAGTTGTTGCACCACCCGCAGTGACAAGTGCATCTACTGGAGATGTCTTACCCATTTTAATACGAGTAGAAACATAACCTGCTGCTGCACCAGATAAGTTAAATGAAGCTGCCAATGGTGTGCCGTTATTCACAACATAGAAAGAGATGTTAGTCACACCATCCATCTTAGAGGCATCTACTGTCATTGGTACAACTGCACCATTTTCAGCAATCTTTGGCGCTTTAAATTTAAATGAGCCCTTACCTGCACCTGCTGAAGATGCAGTTGCTGCATCTGATACCGCTTTAAAATCTGCAGTATTTGCAAATACCATTGATGGGGTTAGTAAGCCTGCGCCTACTGCTGTTGCAACGGCAGAACCCGCCATTGCGCTTTTTAGAAATAATCTTCTTTTCATCTTATTCTCCTTATTTTGAGTAAATGTAATTGGTCACTTGATCAATTTGTTTTTCGGTCAAAACAGCATGCTTTCCAAACGGAGGCATAATTGTTCCCGGGTTTTTCACAGTTGCATCCCAAATTTGCGCTCTTAAATCAGCTTTATTTGGAAATCTTGCCTTCATTGCAAGTAGTGGTGGACCAATGTTGCCTGGCAGGTTTCCGCCTGGAATCATATGGCATGCTAAACAATTGCCCGCTTTACGGCCAAAAGTAACCTCTTCGTCTGTCATTTCTTTAGCGCCTGCTTCTAATGGCATTATAAATAATGCGGCTAGAGTGGCTACTGCTGAAATTGAAGAAATAGTTTTCTTCATGTTTCTCTCCTCTTTATATAAAAAAATAAACCCATAACAGGGGTCAAACCCTACTAATCAACCTATGTTATACATTTTTCACGTAAATGCAACTCTATTATCAATCTTTTATATTGTTTTTAGACTTGTGTTGCAGCAGCAATTAGGGCGCGTGCTTTATGCATGGTTTCATCCCATTCCGACTGAGGGATAGAATCATGTACAATACCCGCACCCGCTTGTACGTAAAGCGTTTCATCCTTAACAATGGCAGTTCGGATGGCAATAGCCATATCCATACCACCATGCCAAGATAAATAGCCAATTGCGCCTGAATAAATATTGCGCTTAAGTGGCTCGACTTCGTTAATAATTTCCATAGCCCTTACTTTGGGTGCACCACTCAATGTACCTGCAGGAAAAGTGGCCTTAAGTACATCCATGGCACTCATACCCTCTTCAAGGTCACACTCTACATTAGACACAATATGCATTACATGAGAATATCGCTCAACAAACATTTTATCTGTCAACTTAACGCTACCAGTTTTGGCAATCCTTCCTAGATCATTACGCCCCAAATCAATTAGCATGAGATGCTCTGCGATTTCTTTTTCATCTGCCAGTAAGTCTTTTTCTAGTGCTAAGTCTTGTTTTTCAGTCGCGCCACGAGAACGAGTTCCAGCAATCGGACGAACAGTTGCACGCCGATCGCCATCCACACGAGTTAGGATTTCTGGTGAAGATCCGACAATCGCCACATCATCTAAATTTAGATGATACATATAGGGGGAAGGATTAAGCCTTCTGAGCTGTCGGTACAGCTCGATTGCTGGCGCTGTGTAAGGCGCACTCAAGCGTTGAGAAGGCACTACCTGCATAACATCTCCAGCCACAATATATTGCTGAATATGTTTAACTACTTTTTTATAATTTTGTTCACCAAAGCTTGATTTAAAATCTTTTGTTGTTAAGCCATCAGATTGATAGGCTTGTTTAGTAAGTGGCTTTTCAATTTCAGATTCAATTGCATCAAGACGCTCCAATGCTTGCTCATAACTCTGTATCTCCGGATTGACGTGTGTGATTAAAAAAGCCTTATTAGCTAAATTATCAAACACAACCAAATCATTAGAGACCATTAGCAAAATATCGGCAATATCAAGCTCGTCCTTAAGATTAATGTCTTTTAGCTTTGGCTCAATATAACGAATAATTTCGTAACCAAAGTAACCCACTAATCCACCATTAAATTCAGGCAGATCTTTAATTTCAGGCACTTTAAATTGTTGCTGATATTGCTCAACCCATGCTAAAGGATCTTGCACTTTAAAGCGCTCAACAACCTCTGAGTCATGCTCAATTTGAATATCATAATCAAACACCTTAACCACGGTCTGTGCATGAAGACCAATAATTGAATATCGCCCCCACTTCTCTCCACCCTGAACGGATTCAAATAAATAACTATAGCTATTATTAGCTAATTTTAAATACAGACCTAGAGCTGTATCAGTATCAAGTATAACTTCCCGAAATACCGGGATGTGGTTGTAGTCCTGAGCAATGTATTTATTAAAACTTGTCTTATCCATGCACGCATTTTAACGGATTTTAGGCATAAAAAAACCGCATCCATAATTAGATGCGGTTTTAGTATTAGCAAATAGCTAACGCGTTACTCTTGCACTTCTTCCGCTTCACTTAACTCTGCTGCCAATGCTATCTCAGCATCAGCACTTTGAGTCATGCTTGCAGCGCGCTTAGCACGACGCTCTTGATGATGTGCAAAACCAGTACCAGCTGGAATTAAGCGACCAACAATAACGTTTTCCTTCAAGCCTTGTAGTGTATCTACACGACCCGTTGTTGATGCTTCTGTTAGTACTCGAGTTGTCTCCTGGAAAGAAGCAGCTGAAATAAATGACTCAGTCGCTAATGACGCTTTTGTAATACCCATCAATAACCTTTGGTAAGTAACCAAAGACTTACCTTGAGCAGTCAATTGCTTATTAGTTTCGATTACTCGAGTGTACTCAGCAGTCTCACCATTAACAAACTTAGAGTCGCCAGCATCAAGCACTTCAACTTTACGCAACATTTGCTTAACAATTACCTCAATATGCTTATCTGAAATGTTTACACCTTGTAGGCGATATACATCTTGAACCTCTTTAACAACGTAATTAGCTAGCGCTTCAACACCTAATAAACGTAGGATGTCGTGAGGATTTGATGGGCCATCAGAAATCACATCACCTTTTTCAACAGTTTCACCATCGAACACGTTAATTTGACGCCATTTATGGATCATCATTTCAGTCGCTTCACCTTCAGCTGAAGTAATAATCAAACGATCTTTACTCTTAGTAGGGTTGCCGAAACTAATTACACCCGCTTCTTCAGCAAGAATTGAATGGTCCTTAGCTTTACGAGCCTCAAACAAATCAGCAACACGTGGCAAACCACCAGTAATATCACTTGTCTTAGACTGATCTTTCGGAATTTTAGCTAGAACTTCACCAGCTGTAATAACTTGATTATCTTCTAAGTTGATTTTTACCATTGAAGGTAAGTAATGCGTTGATAACACAACTTCAGAATCACTCTCTTCAACCATCTTAATCATTGGTTTAAGACCTTTAGCCGCCGCAGATCTTTCAGCTTCATCGATCATTTCAAAGAAAGTTAAGCCAGTTAATGGATCTGTATTTCTATTAACCGTAATGCCCTCTTCAAAGTCAACAAAAATAACTCGACCTGATTGCTCAGTAATAATCGGATGCGTGTGCGGATCCCAGTCAGCAATCTTTTCTTTCGCCTTGACACTACCACCTTCTTGTACGTGAACAACCGCACCGTATGGAATCTTGTAGCGCTCAACATCTTGACCTTTAGTGTTTCTAATTGTCACTTCAGCTGATCTTGAAATTACAACTAAATCATCGTTGTCATTTGTAATTGACTTGATATTCTCAAAGTGCGCTGTACCATCAACATTAACATTAATACTACTAACCGCAGTTGATGCAGATGCTGCGCCACCAATATGGAAAGTACGCATTGTAAGCTGTGTACCTGGCTCACCAATTGATTGCGCTGCAATAACACCTACTGCTTCACCAACACCAATCTTATGGCCACGAGCCATATCGTTACCATAACAACTTGCACAAACACCGTAGCGTGTGTCACAAGTAATAGTAGAGCGAACTTTAATAGATTCAACACCCAAATCATTAATTTTGTCAGAATCACCTAATGAAACTAGATGGCCTTTTGGCATGAATACATCATACGTATCTGGAATTAATACATCTTCTGCAACAACACGGCCTAAAGTAGCGGCGCCTAATGTTTGCACAATATTACCACCATCAATAACAGCCTTCATAATCAGGCCATTATCCGTGCCGCAATCTTCTTCTGTAACAACCAAATCCTGGCCAACATCTACTAAACGACGAGTTAGGTAACCTGAATTAGCTGTTTTAAGTGCCGTATCAGCTAGACCTTTACGGGCACCGTGTGTAGAAATAAAGTATTGCATGTTATTCAAACCTTCACGGAAGTTTGAAGTAATTGGAGTTTCAATAATTGAGCCATCTGGCTTAGCCATTAGACCACGCATACCTGCCAACTGACGCATTTGCGCTGGAGAACCACGAGCACCTGAATCAGCCATCATGTAGACTGAGTTAAATGAGGCTAGTTTTTCAGTTTTTCCATCTTTAGCTTCAAATTCTTCAAAGCCGATTTCATCCATCATTGCTTTTGCAACGGTTTCTGAAGTTCTAGACCAGATATCAATAACTTTATTATAACGCTCACCATCAGTAACAACACCTTTAGAGTATTGCTCCTGAATATCCTTAACTTGCGCCTCTGCATCTTCAATCATGCCAGCTTTTGTTTCTGGAATCGTCATGTCATTCGAACAGAATGAAATGCCTGACTTAGTTGAGTACTGGAAACCCATGTACATCATTTGGTCAGCAAACATAACTGTTTCTTTCAACTCTTGGGTACGGTAACAAACATGAATAAGGTTTGATACCACTTTCTTAGAGATTGCTTCATTGATCAAATCAAAAGATAATCCATTAGGCAAAATTCTTGAAAAAATTGCACGACCTACTGTGGTGTCAACAATACGTGTTGAGCTCGGCTCAAACTTACCTGAATCGTTTTTACTATAGTCTTGAATTCTTAATTTTATCTTTGCATGTAACGTTGTATATCCAGCTTCATAAGCATTTAAAACTTCTGAAGGTGAAGTGAAAACCATGCCTTCACCTTTTTGATTAATTTTGTCACGTGTCATGTAATACAAACCCAAGATAACATCCTGAGAAGGTACGATAATCGGCTCACCACTTGCAAGGTGCAAAACGTTATTAGAAGCCAACATAAGTGTTCTTGCTTCTAACTGAGCTTCTTCCGATAATGGTACGTGTACTGCCATTTGGTCGCCATCGAAGTCAGCGTTAAATGCGCCACATACTAATGGGTGTAATTGAATTGCCTTACCTTCAATCAATAAAGGCTCAAACGCTTGAATACCCAAACGGTGAAGTGTTGGTGCACGGTTTAGCATAACTGGATGCTGGTGCACAACTTTTTCTAAAATATCCCAAACTTCTGGTGTCTCTGCTTCAACCATTTTCTTAGCAGCCTTAATAGTAGAGGCCAAGCCTTTAGTTTGTAAACGGTTGTAGATAAATGGCTTAAACAATTCTAGCGCCATTTTCTTTGGCAAGCCACACTGGTGTAGCTTAAGGTATGGACCACACACAATTACAGAACGACCGGAATAGTCGACACGCTTACCTAACAAGTTTTGACGGAAGCGACCTTGCTTGCCTTTAATCATATCTGAGATAGACTTTAATGGACGACGGTTATTACCCATTACTGCACGACCACGACGACCGTTATCAATCAAAGAGTCAACCGCTTCTTGCAACATACGTTTTTCGTTACGCACGATGATTTCTGGCGCATCAAGCTCCAGTAGGCGTGCTAAACGATTATTACGGTTAATAACACGACGGTATAAATCATTCAAATCTGAGGTTGCAAAACGACCACCATCAAGAGGCACCAATGGGCGCAAATCAGGCGGAAGAATTGGCAACACTTTAAGAATCATCCATTCTGGCTTATTGCCTGATTGAATTAAAGAGTCGATTAACTTAAGGCGTTTATTGTATTTCTTAAGCTTAGTTTGAGATTTAGTATTTAGACTATCTTCACGCAAATTAGCCGCTTCTTTTTCAAGCTGCATTTCAGCCAAAACATCTTGGATTGCTTCTGCACCCATTTTTGCTTCAAACTCATCTTCACCATACTCATCTAACGCATCAAAATACATTTCTTCAGTTAATAACTGCTTATGCACTAAAGGTGTTGATCCTGGATCTGTTACCAAAAATGCTTCAAAATATAGAACGCGCTCAATATCCTTAAGCGTCATGTCCATTAATAGGCCTAAACGAGAAGGTAATGACTTAAGGTACCAAATGTGAGCAACAGGCGCTGCTAATTCAATGTGTCCCATGCGTTCACGACGCACTTTAGAGAAGGTAACTTCAACACCACACTTCTCACAAACAACGTTGCGAAACTTCATGCGTTTGTACTTACCACATAAACACTCAAAGTCCTTCATTGGGCCAAATACCTTTGCACAGAATAAACCTTCACGCTCTGGCTTAAAAGTACGGTAGTTGATGGTTTCAGGCTTCTTAACCTCACCATATGACCATGAACGGATCTTTTCAGGAGATGCTAGACCAACTTTAATTGCATCAAAGTCTTGTTCTTTATTTTCTTGTTTTAATATTGTTAATAAATCTTTCACTTCACTCTCCTAATTAGTATTGCTCAAGTTCGACATCAATACCTAACGACCTGATCTCTTTAATAAGTACATTAAATGATTCTGGCATCACTGACTCAGTCAGGTTTTTACCATCAACAATACTCTTATACATCTTCGCACGACCTGCTACATCATCAGACTTAACGGTTAGCATCTCACGTAAAGTGTGTGCTGCACCATAAGCTTCCAATGCCCATACTTCCATCTCACCAAATCTTTGACCACCGAACTGAGCTTTACCACTTAATGGCTGCTGAGTTACTAATGAGTAAGGACCTGTTGAACGCGCATGCATCTTATCGTCAACTAAGTGATTTAGTTTTAACATATGCATGTAGCCAACCGTAACAGGACGATCAAACGCCTCACCGGTACGACCATCATATAATTGCTCTTGTCCTGACTCAGGTAAATCTGCAAGTTTAAGTAATGACTTAATATCTTGCTCTTTAATACCATCAAATACCGGTGTTGCCATTGGCACACCGCCTCTTAGGTTTTTAGCTAACTCAATAATCTCTTCATCATTAAAGGCATTTAAGTCTTCCTGCTTGCCGTAAGAGTTGTAAATTTTGTCTAAGAATGCTCTAATTTCAGCTACCATTTCTGTACGCTTTTCATCAAGCATAGCTGCAATCTTAAAGCCTAAGCCTTTTGCTGCATATCCTAGATGAACCTCAAGCACCTGACCAACGTTCATACGTGACGGCACACCCAATGGGTTAAGAACTACATCAACTGTAGAACCGTCAGCTAAGTATGGCATATCTTCAACTGGAGAGACGCGTGAGATAACACCTTTGTTACCATGTCGTCCAGCCATCTTATCACCCACTTGAAGTGTTTTGCGTGTTGCCACATAAACTTTCACCATTTTCATCACACCTGGTGGCAATTCTGCACCTTCGTTGATCTTGGCTTTTTCCTCTTCAAGGAATTTGTCAAATTCGACCTGCTTAGCCTTGGCCTGCTTAACTAGTGCTGCTACTTCCTTATTAACTGATGAATCTTCAACCTTAATTTTAGCAACATCTTTGTTATCAAGCTTTTTCATAAGCTTGGCATTCAGCTTCTCACCTGCTTTAATATCACCAACTGCTTTAGTGATCACATTGCCTGATAACTTAAGGCGAACACGACGGAAAATATCACCATCAATAATGCCAAATTCATCGTCAATATCTTTCTTAATCTTTTCTAGGCGTTCAGCATCAATGCTTAATGCTCTTGAATCTTTTTCTACACGATCACGAGTAAAGACTTGAACGTCAATAACCACGCCTGATTTAGAAGCACCAATGCGTAAAGAAGAGTCTTTAACGTTGTTGGCTTTTTCACCAAAGATTGCGCGTAATAACTTCTCTTCCGGCGACAGAACTGTCTCACTCTTTGGTGTAACCTTACCAACAAGGATGTCACCACCCTTAACACGTGCACCCACATAAACCACACCGACTTCATCAAGTTTGGCTAGAGCTGACTCACTAACGTTAGGAATGTCTGCTGTAATTTCTTCAGGGCCTAACTTGGTGTCACGAGAATAAGCAGTTAACTCTTCGATATGAATCGTAGTGTAACGATCATCTTTCACTACTTTTTCAGAAATCAAAATTGAATCTTCAAAGTTGTAACCGTTCCATGGCATAAAGGCAATCTTCATATTTTGACCTAGTGCTAATTCACCTAGATCAGTTGAAGGGCCATCTGCCAATACATCACTCTTAGTAATCTTGTCACCAACTTTTACCAATGGCTTTTGATTAATACAAGTATTTTGATTAGAACGTGCGTACTTAGTTAGGTTGTAAATATCAACACCTAACTCGCCCGCTACTGTCTCTTTAGAATCAACTCGGATTACAATACGAGAAGCGTCAACTGCCTCAACAACACCGCCATGCTTTGCAGTTACACAAACACGAGAATCTGTTGCTACAACACGCTCAATACCTGTTCCTACTAGTGGCTTTTCAGCGCGCAATGTAGGTACCGCTTGACGTTGCATGTTAGATCCCATAAGTGCACGGTTTGCATCATCATGCTCAAGGAATGGAATGAGTGATGCTGCTACTGATGAAATTTGCTTAGAGTCAATATCAATTAGAGTTACTTCGTCTGAATTAACCAGAACAAACTCATTTTTATTTCGGCAAGAAATCAAGTCATCCATCAATTGACCTTTAGAATCAACAGTTGCATTAGCCTGTGCAATGGTATGAGCAATTTCATCAATAGCTGATACGTAGATAATTTCGTCTGTTACCTTACCTTTTTTAACAACCTGATAAGGTGTTTCAAGGAATCCGTAGTCATTGGTTTTCGCGTAAACGGCCAATGTGTTAATCAAGCCAATATTTGGCCCTTCCGGTGTTTCAATAGGACATAGACGACCGTAATGTGATGGGTGTACATCTCGAACTTCAAAACCAGCACGTTCACGGGTTAATCCGCCAGGACCTAAGGCCGAAATACGGCGCTTATGAGTAACACCTGACAATGGATTAACTTGATCCATAAATTGTGATAACTGCGATGAACCGAAAAACTCTCTAACTGAGGCCGATACTGGCTTAGAGTTAATCAAATCTTGCGGAGTTAATTCGTCAGTTTCTGCTAAATTTAAACCCTCTCTAACAGCCTTCTCAACACGAACTAAACCAATCCTAAACTGGTTCTCAATCATTTCACCAATCGCTCTTACACGACGGTTTGCCAAGGTATCAACATCATCAACAGAATCATTACCATCTTTGATATCAATTAGCAATTTGATCACGCTTAAAATATCTTCATTGGTCAATACATGCTCGCCTGTTTCAGACTCTACACCCAAACGACGATTAAGCTTCATACGGCCAACTTTAGAAAGGTCGTAGCGATCATTCTTAAAGAATAAGTTGTTAAATAATAAATTAACCGCATCTTCAGTAGCAGGCTCTCCAGGACGCATCACATGATAAATACTCATGCGCGCCTCAATCTCAGTTTGAGTGTCATCTAGACGCAATGTGTCTGAAATATAAGCACCTGTTTCAGACTCATTAATATGTAGAACATCAAACTTCTTAACTTTGTTTGAGACCAGCACTTCAAGAATATCTTCAGAAACAACCGTATTGGTTGCAATTAGGATTTCACCAGTTTCCGTATCCACAATGTCATTTGAAATAACTTTATCAATTAAAGACTCTAATGGTGCATTGATAGACTTAACACCCGCAGCGTCTAAAATCTTTACGTGCTTAGCAGTAATACGGCGACCTTTTTCAACCACAACATCTTTGCCGGACAGAATGTCAAATTCAGCAATAGTGCCTCGTAGGCGTGATGGCTTAATACCTAAATCACATGACTTGGCCTTCATTTTTACCGAAGAACTTTCAAAGAAAGTATCTAGAATCTCAGCACTAGATAGACCCATTGCACGAAGCAATGTTGTCACTGGTAATTTACGACGACGATCGATTCGAACATATAAATGTTCATGATGATCAAACTCAAAATCCAACCATGAGCCACGGTAAGGAATAACGCGAGAAGAGAACAAGATCTTGCCTGATGAGTGTGTCTTACCCTTGTCATGTTCAAAAATAACACCCGGAGATCTATGCAGTTGAGAAACCACAACACGCTCTGTACCATTGATAACAAAGGTACCTGTATCTGTCATTAAAGGCAATTGCCCTAAGTAAACATCTTCTTCAATGATCTGCTTAACTTTACGCTTCTTCTTAAGCGTAGAGCCATTTTTATCGAACAATACCAGGTTAAGTTTAACGCGTAATGTAGAGGCAAAAGTTACACCACGTAACTTACACTCCTCTACGTTAAACTTAGGCTCTTGTAATTCATAATCTACATACTCAATTTCGGCATAGCCGTTAACTGCTGTAATTGGAAAAACAGATTGAAACACCGCTTGTAATCCAACATCTTCTTTACTATCGTTACCAGCTTGAATAAAACTGTTAAAAGAATCAATTTGGATAGCTAGCAAATCTGGCTCTTGCAAGATTGATGCTCTTGAACCAAAATTATTTCTAATGCGCTTTTTTTCCGTAAATGAATAAGCCATAAATACCTCGTATTAGTCGATCTAATTCGTTTAAGAAGTTATTCTTCTTAAAATAAAACCAACCCATTACTTAAATAAAGTAATCGGTTGAAATTGCACTCAATTAAGAGTGCTTATGCAATAAACACCAAAATCCCCTAGTGGGGATTTTGGGTTTTTACGCTGAACTTATTACTTAAGTTCTACGCTAGCACCAGCTTCTTCAAGCTGCTTTTTAACA
>NZ_CAXCCZ010000038.1:0-9702 GCF_963981275.1 uncultured Candidatus Thioglobus sp.
TTAATTTTTGGTTTTTGTCATTTGCACTTACATTTGTATTAGTTTTTTGGATGACACTCTCTATTAGTGAAGGTCCGGTTTTTTATTCAAGAACTACACTTTTTTTAATAGCCGTCATCTATCTTATTATTTACCCCTGGCAAATAATCGGCCTATGGCGCAGTGCAACAAACACAACTGAAAAAACAGGAAAAACTTTTTGGCCACGTATTGTGAAATTCCTTGTTATTATGGGTGTTTTGGGAAGTTTTGGCGCAGAAATGCAAGACAAGGAATGGTACAAGCAGTTATATTACGATGCTTTTGTATTGTCCAAGGCTAAAAATTACGATGTATCAGTTAAAGAAGGGGTTATTACCATTAATGGTGATTTTGATTATGGCATCTCAGATAAGGTGGAAAAAATACTAAAAAAGGATAAAACCATTGAATTTGTTGTACTAAATAGCGATGGTGGTTTGTTATATGAGGCCAAAAAACTCTCAAAGATTATCTTGTTGAATAGTCTTAATACACATACCAATGATGGATGTCGATCTGCATGTACCATTGCTTATATCTCAGGCAATACAAGATATATTTATAAAGAGGCTGATCTAGGTTTTCATCAATATAGCATCGCCAGGCCAAATGCAAGAGTTGATAAATTAACACTGTTGGATTTGTTACATGATCAGCAAGAGGATGCAAAGTTCTTCCAGAAAAGAGGTGCCAGCGAAACTTTTACAGATCAAATGTACAAATATGATGCGGATGGCATGTGGTATCCACCAATTTACGATTTAAAGCGCTATGGCGTGGTTCACGAAATATTGGAATAATTGTAAAAAATTAGGAAATATTAAGAATTAGTCATTTTTACTAAGAAAGCAGGCATAAAAGTACCACTCAGGGGTCTAAAAACGCCTTTTTAGAGATTTTTTAGTGTTTTAATAGGTTTGGATAGGTGTTGCTATAAAAATTTTGCAAATTTTGAGAATTGGGCGGTTTTGGCATAATTTTAAAAAAATATTGGGAATTTCACTTATTAACTCTTTAGTGATTAAGTTTTTTTTGCAAGAAAAACAGATGGCTATTGGCCTGTAAGATTTTGTAAAAAAATATATCAAAACTTCATTAAAACTTCATTCTTTTTGCTCTACAATTAACCCAAGTTCAGTTCGAATTTAAAGCCTAATTTTTTTTAAATTATCGTTGTTTTTACAAATCAACAAAGGGCTTTTATTCCCTGAAATTTGAGGTGTTTTTTTCTTAATTTTGGAGGTTGTATGCAGCAAGTTAAAGAGATTAATATAACGCTAGATGTGGTGCTATCAGTGCCTGCTAGCAGTAATGAACAGGCTTATGAAACACTCAATAAAATGGATATTTTGAAGCAAATACAGCGCTTAATTGAGCGACATCAATTTATAGATTTAAACACCCAAACCAAACATTAATTAACACACTAGGAGAGGTAAAAATGATTAGAAGATCCAAGGGTCACGCAGTGGTAGAAGTGATGAATATTGATAGAGAAATTAGGGCTGCTTTTAGCAAGCTTGTAGATGCTATGGCGTTTCACAATGAAGATGAAATTGACATTGAAAAAGCCAGAACACAATTTAAAAAAATCTCTGATCGAGTGATTCGTGATTTTGAAGAAGATATGCTGGCCTTTCCGTCACACCTGGATTCAGATAGACCTGTTGAAAGAATAAGGCGTGTTTAAAAATGTTGGGTGCAATTACGGGTGATGTTGTTGGCTCAGTGTATGAGTGGAGCAATATCAAGCATAAGGACTTTAAACCGCTGTTTAGCCAAAGGGCTTTTTTTACCGATGATAGTGTTTTAACAGTAGCACTGATGGATGCGATTGATCGTAGTGTTAGCTACGACACGGTGATGCGCTGGTATTACACTCAGCACCCACATGCTGGCTACGGGCATCGGTTTCATCATTGGTGTAAATACGATACGGGTATGGCTTATAACAGCTGGGGCAATGGCTCGGCAATGCGCACCAGTGCTGTTGGCTATGCATATGATACGCTTGAAGATGTGCTAGAAAAGGCGGAACACTTTGCCTCGTTTACGCATAATCACCCTGAAGGCATCAAAGGGGCTCAAGCGACTTCAGCTTGTATTTTTATGGCTAGAAAGGGCGCCACTAAAGAGGCAATCAGAACTTATATTAGTGGCCAGTTTGGTTATGATCTTAATCGTACGATTGATGATATTAGGCCTGACTATAAATTTAATGAATCTTGCCAAGGCACCGTTCCAGAAGCTATTGTGGCATTTTTAGATTCAACTGATTTTGAAGATGCGATTCGTTGCGCTGTTTCTTTGGGTGGTGATAGTGATACATTAACGTGTATTACTGGTGGTATTGCTGAGGCTTTTTATGGCGACATACCGCACGATATAGCGGTGCAGGCAATGCACAGGCTTACGCCACAAATGCGAGATGTGGTGGTTAAGTTTTATGATAAATACAGACCTTCTGAAACAGTTCGACAGGCACATAGATTAGCAAGCCAGTTTGTCATTGCCAAGCCAGTTGAGCGAGATGAGGCGTTTCATGAGCAGCAGCAGACATTTTGGAAAATGGTGGTTAAGGATGAAAAGGGCAATGTGATAAAAACAAAGGATGTAAGCGAGTATCCGGCCACCTTTGGCGACAACCTTGCCAATGATGATAAAGATACAGTTTTTAAAAAAATTAACCGTTTGTTTGAACTTTAGCCATGTCAATATTTAAATTATTTAAAACCAAAGGGGCTTCGCTAAAACCTGGTTTGGGGCTTGATTTCTCCAAAGAGTTTGCAAATCAAGCGTGTCGCTGTGTACAGCAGGAGCTAGACTTATCAGAGCTCACTTGGATGGATACTAGTGGCTATCAACATTCCAAAGAAGCGCTTAAAGAAAAAAATAAAGCATTGATGAGCGAATATTTAACCTCTGATCGACAAAAAGATTTGTTTAAGTAGGTAGCAAAATATGAGCGCTTTAAAATATATTGAAAGCCTATTTAACACCCTAAAAAAGTGCGATCAAAATGGTGGTCCAACTGGTATGGCATTTGGCCTTGCTGGTAGTTTAATTCGAAACGATGGCTTTGATATCGATGATATTGCCAAATCTTATATGAGGTGGCACAGGCGCGACGGCTTTGATGCTGGGCCAACAGCTAGTAGAGTATTTCAATTAGTTGAAAAAGGCATGAGTTTTCATAAGGCGGGTAAGCAGGTTGATTTTGAAGCCAATGGCAGAACTGCAGGCTGCAACCCCGCACATAGAGCTGCGCCACTAGCAACGCTGAATGTGAATGACAAAGAGCTGATAGATATTGTTATTCAAGAAGCAAAGCTAACGCACTGGCACCCCTTGGCTGCTGATGTATCGGTAGCAACTGTATTGTTGTGTAGAAATTTACACAAGGGATTTGATTGGCACGAATCAATTACTAACGCTAGAAAAGGTAGAATGATTGAAACGCAAAGAGCGCTAGAATCACACCATATTGATGATTTGCGTGGAGATGGTTTTGCGCCTAATGTGCTTACAGCTGCCATGTATTTTTTAATGAATTCTGATAATTTAGATGAGGCAATAGAAAGATCAATTGATTTTGCAGGTCCTGCTAATTATTGCCCAGTTCTAGTTGGTGCTATTGGCTCTGCTAGGTGGGGTGCTGCCTGATGCATATTTACTTTGATTTAGATAATACTATTATTGATGAAACTGGCGATAATGTGCGCCCCGGTATGCATGAGCTATTAACTTCATTTAAGCACCATGGTGTGAGACTATCTATTTGGACAGCAAGTGTTCGTGATCGCGCTGAACCTATTCTTAGCAGGCTGAGACTAAAAGACTACTTTACTGATTTTGTGTATCGTGATGATTACGATCCTAATGCAGGTTATGGGAGATCAAAGCCCAAAGATATACGCTTTGGTGATGGCGATATGTTGATTGATGACAACTATAACCATGTAGAATTTGTTAAATCGATAGGCCGCCAAGGATTTAGGATAACGCCTTATATTAGCTATATAAATCCTAATCCAGACCCTATTGAATTGGAGCAAATACACACAATTGTACTGCCTAATGTTCCTTTTAAAATTCAGCGTAGTTTTTTTCTTAAAAGAATATTTAGTGAGTTATTTAGAAAAAAGAAGCAACTACCACTTTGGATTAAATAAAAAATTGTCATTTGAATAATGTTACAATATTCAAATGACTACAAATACACAAAACCGTGGTGGTGCTAGATTAGGTGCAGGCCGAAAGAAAAACTCGGGTAAATTTAAAGAAGACACCAAAGTAATGCGTGTGCCACTTAGCTTGGTGGGTACGGTTGCATCTACTTTGGAGGTGTACAAATCTCAACTAAAGTCTGATATGGAAGTGCTTAAACCAGATTTTGATGCGCCTAGTTTATCCATTCCCATATTCTCCTCGCGTGTGCAGGCGGGCTTTCCCTCTCCTGCGGATGATCATCTAGAAGATCAGCTTGATTTAAACAAGCACTTAATCCATCATCAAGAGGCCACTTTCTTTGTGCGAGCACAGGGTGAATCAATGTTAAATGCAGGCATTCACCCTGGGGATATTTTAATCGTGGACAAGTCTTTGCCTGCTAAAAGTGGCAAGATCGTAATCGCTGTTGTAGATGGTGAATTTACCGTTAAACGCCTATATAAATACAAAGGCAAGGTTAGTCTGAAAGCGGAAAATCCAGAGTTTAAAGATATTGAAATTAACGAGGGTAGTGAGCTTATTATTTGGGGCGTGGTAACGTCTGTCATTCATCAGTATGTCTAAGTCTAATCAGCAAAAATTTGCACTGGTAGATTGCAATAATTTTTATGCCTCATGTGAAAGGGTGTTTGATCCGAAATTAGCAAGAGAGCCTATTGTGGTTTTGAGTAATAATGACGGCTGTGTGATTGCTCGCTCTAATGAGGCCAAGTCGCTTGGCATTAAGATGGGTACGCCGTATTACCAAGTAAAGGATTTGATTATTGATAAATCAGTGGTGGTTAAGTCTTCTAATTATCCGTTATATGGTGATATGTCATCTCGAGTAATGAAAGTTATCAGCCAGTATTCTCCGGTGCAGGAGGTGTACTCAATTGATGAGAGTTTTATTGATCTAACGGGGTTTACAATCAATTTAAACACGCACATGCAAGCGCTTAAAAACCAAGTTAAATCATGGACAGGTATTCCTGTTTGCGTAGGTATGGGTAGCACCAAAGCAAGGGCAAAGCTGGCCAATCGAATTGCTAAAATTTATCCAAAATTTAACGGGGTTTTTGACATTGACTCTCTACCAAATGATCGCTTTAAAAAATTGCTAAATTCTGTTGAAGTGGGTGATATTTGGGGCATTGGGCGCAAGTCAGCTCAGAAGCTTGAGCAGATTGGTATCAATACTGCGTTTGATTTTTATAAGGCTGATATCGGTATTATTGAAACTTTGCTTGGGGTAAATGGCAAGCGTATCTATCGAGAGCTTTATGGCCACTCTTGTTTGGCAATAGAAGAAATACCTCCAGCTAGAAAGCAAATCGTATCCTCACGTTCTTTCGGGCTTGATTTGAGTGATTTTGATGAAATCAATCAAGCATTAACAAGCTTAACTAGAAGGGCGGTAAGCAAGCTTAATAGCCAATCTTTGGCCACCACTTCAATGAGTGTTTTTATCTACACCAATCCATTTAAAAAAAACACGCCGTGTATCAACTTGTCAAAAACCATTGGTATGAGTGCTCCAATTAACGATGAAGGTTTGTTGATTCCTTTGTGTTCAAAGTTGCTTAAGCAAATCTACGAACCAGGCTATAAATTTTATAAAGGCGGTGTTATGCTGGGAAATTTAACATCAGATAAAAACCAGCAAGACTTGTTTGCTGTTGGTCAAAATCGTACAGAGCTAAAAAAACATCCGTATGGAAATACTCTGCGCTACGCAAGTGAGCTTGGCAATGATCGGTGGCTGCCAAGGGCTGAGTTTCAATCAAATCGATTTACCACTTGCTGGGGCGAGCTACTCATTGTTTAATGAGATCAAAAGAATAGCTTACAAATAGAAGGGCGCTTACTTTTTATGCAAGCGGTAGTTAAATTATAAGTTATTTAACATAATATAAATTATACGAACAAACTACAAGTGATCAGAGATAACACTGGCAATAGCGTCAATATGATCATTTCTAGCATTTAAAGCAGGAATGTAGCCAAACCCCTTGCCACCAGCCTGCATAAAATAGCCACGATTTTCATCGTCAATCTCTTCTAGCGTCTCTAGACAGTCTGCTGAAAACCCTGGGCAAACCACTTGCACATTCTCAATCCCAGATTTAGCCAGGGATTCCAGTGTGTCCTTGGTGTAGGGCTTAGTCCACTCTTCTCGGCCAAAAATTGACTGAAAGCTCGCTTGCCACTCATCATCTTGCAAATCAAGCGATTTAGCCAGCAAATCGGCCGTTTGCATGCAATGTTGATAATAGATGTCACCATTATCAACATAACGCTGTGGGATGCCGTGAAATGAAATTAGCAGCTTGTCAGGCTTTCCGTGCTCGGCTTGATACTCTTTGATCGAGTTGTTTAATGCTTGAATGTAAGCCTTATTTTGGTAATAATGCTCAATAAATACAATCTCAGGTTTACTAGGCCACGATTCAAGCTCTAAGTCGATTGCATCAAGTGTTGAGAGTGTGGTGGTTTTTGAATATTGTGGATAAAGTGGCAGGATAATAACCTTGCTACAACCTTTGTCTCTTAGCTTGTTTAAAGCACTAGAGATCGAAGGGTTGCCATATCTCATGCCTAATTCAAATTCTAGGTTTGAGTACTGTTTTGATAACACCTGTTGGACACCTTCTAGTTGAGACTGAGTAATATTCAACAAAGGTGATCCAGGGCCGAGGCTGTTCCAAATTTTGGCGTAGTTAACTGCTGATTTCTTAGGTCGAATATTTAAGATGACCAAGTTTAAGGCTAGCCACCAAATGAGTTTATTGGGTGGGTCAACCACTCTAGGATCAGACAAAAATTCAGCCAAATAGCGTTTTAATGCGGGCTTAGTTGGCTCGTCAGGTGTGCCTAAATTGGTAAGCAAAATACCCGTTTTCATAATTTTTTATCCAAATTGGTATCAATAAACTCACGTACAAAATCAGGCGTTTGTGCCGAGTGAAAGCGATCAACCTCCTCACCATTAATAAAAGCAATAACAGTTGGAAACCCTCTCACACCATAGCGTCCAGCGATTTTCATATTTTCATCTTCTGCTTCAATTTTAGTAAGCAGAAACTCTTTTTCATCATACTCCAAAGCCACAGAATTAATAATTGGCTCCAAAATATTACAAGGGCCACACCACTGCGCTGAAATATCCAAAATGACTAATCTATGGTGGGATTCATCCAGTACGCGTTTTTCAAAATTGTCAATATCAACTTCTAAAGTAGCCATAATTAATGACGCCTAATTGTATTTAGATCAAAATGGCGGCGTTTATTATTATTGTAAATAGAAAAAACGATCAGCACCAATCCAAGCAAAATAGCGATACCGACATAGATCCAATTAGTATTCAAATTATCAATAAAAGAGATGGATGTGGCGGTATCTTTTAATGAAGATTTAGCAAGATTAGTAGGCTTTAGATCAGACAAAGGCTCATCAACTATAGTCGATTTTTTGTCTAATTCTAAGCTATTTTTTTGCACTTTATGCTCAATATTTAATGACTTAGTATCACCTTTAAAGCCTTCTATATCAGTATTTAGCTGAGAATTGTCACTTTTCAAAAGCATATTCTTTCGAGTTAAATCACTCACCGTTTGTTCAAGCTTTAATAAGTGGTTATTTAGCTTGGTATTGTCACTCTTTAAAAGAGAGTTTTGCTGAGTAAGCACCTCTATATTATCTTTTAATTGAGCCAGTTCTTTATTCAACTCTACTATTTGATCGATGTTATTATTAGAATCAGTAGTGATTAAAACAGGGGGTGTGGTGGTAAGCCTATCAGACAAAATCCAACCACTTACATCCTCTAATGAAACCAAAGACCAGCCAGAATAATGCATGGTTAAACGTTGTAATTGCTGATCCTTCATGACATTTTTAATGATATTTTTACTATCAGCATCAGATCGATCGGATCGAATGACAGTATTGTCATTAATTACAAAAACGGTGGTGTTTGCCAATGAATTTACACTCAATAACAATAAAAAGATAAAAGAAAAAATCTTATTCATGCTTTAGAAAAATAATTAGTCAAAAATTAGTCATAGTATAAGCTGAAAACGCAAAAAATCCAAAAAATAAGCTAAAAAATAGATAAAATCGTTAAAAATCAAAGAGTTATGTCATAAAATAAAATATGCTCATTTTTAAACGATTTAATACCAACTTAGACTCGCTTATGGTTTTTTGATAAAAGCTTCTAAAATAGAAAATTTAAAGCTAATTATGGAAAAACGAGGATTTTTGGATTTTTTTAAGGTTTTCTCAAGAATGTGAGAGAATTAAATTATCTTAGCTCGAGAGAATTTCCGAGTTAGTCTATATTTTTGCTTTGGGCTTTTTGGTTTTTCTGGAATGGTTCGCTCAAAAAACTGACATGCCAACAGAGGATTTAAAATATCATTCTTAAATCGAGTTTTGTGGGTGCGTTTTAAAATTTTCATCAGCTCATCAGCACTACTTTCTAGCTGGCAATTTCTTAATACTTGAACTTGGTCCGAGCTTATTTTTTCTAATTCACAGCTTAGTCCGTTCTTAGCTCCCGATGTACCTATAACCTGCGGTGTATCAATGTTTTTTTGAAATTCAAATCCCTGTTGTTCTGCCGAATTTGAGATTGAATTGTTACGCTTTAACTCCTCACTCCAGACTTGGTTGTCCTCAATATTTTGCTCAACTTTTTGCTGTTTGCTTTTCTTAAACCAGTCCATAGTAACAATTTATACGAGGTGAGTAGGTTTAGTTTATCAAAAAATAAACCCTTAGTTTGGTAAAAATGGCGCTAAAAACAATCAAAACACCCTTTTATACAAGTTTACTGCGTTAGTATTTGATCTAAAAACAGCTGTAATCGCTCTGATTCTGGATTTTCAAAGAATTTTTCCGGTGTATTTTGCTCAATAACCTGCCCCTCATCCATAAAGATGACGCGATCAGCCACTTTCTTGGCAAAACCCATCTCATGCGTCACACAAAGCATGGTGATACCTTCTTTGGCTAGCTCAATCATCACATCTAGTACTTCCGAGATCATCTCTGGATCAAGCGCTGAGGTAGGCTCATCAAATAACATAATCTTAGGTGAGGTACACAATGATCTGGCGATTGCAACACGCTGTTGCTGGCCACCAGAAAGCTGGTTTGGGTACTTTTCAGCTTGGTCCTTAATACCCACTCTATCCAGTAACTTCAAAGCTTTTTCTCTAGCTTCTTGCTTGGTCTCATGGTGCACCCAGATTGGCGCAAGTGTCAGATTATCAATAATGCTTAAATGAGGAAATAGGTTGAAGTGTTGAAATACCATGGAAACTTCAGAACGCACTTGTCTGATTTTTTTAACATCATCTGTTAATTCAGTGCCATCAACCAAGATGGAGCCTTCTTGAAACTTCTCTAGAAAGTTAACACAACGAATTAAGGTTGACTTGCCACTACCAGAAGGGCCAC
>NZ_CAXCCZ010000039.1:0-9401 GCF_963981275.1 uncultured Candidatus Thioglobus sp.
ATAAGTTTTTCCTGCGATTACTAATGGTGTGTCAGTCATAAATTTGATTATTTAATAATGATATGGAGTGAAAAGTTTGAATCTTGAGATGAAAGTATTATATAGTTAAATATTACTATATAAGAATTTTTATATGCATACAAAGTATGCTGGTTTGTATCTATTGCATTAAAGATGCCAACAAACTTGAGCTACTTTTCATTAAAGGTATGGGTGTATAGTTGGTTAATAATAAATAAAGTTGGATGGTGTCACTTGACAATAGTATCGTACTACGATACTATATAACAAAATATGATAAAAAGTTACGCTGATAAAAAAACTGAAAAATTTGCAACTGATGGAAATCATAAGTCAATTCCTGGTCAGATTAGCAGGAGAGCATTAATGAGATTAATACAAATAGATAATGCTACTTGTTTAGATGATTTGCGTTTGCCATCATCAAATCACTTAGAGAATTTATCTGGTAATAGAAAAGGGCAGAGTAGTGTGAGAATTAACCAACAGTACAGAGTATGTTTTATTTTCAAAGGCAGCAATTCCTATGATATTGAAATTATTGATTACCATTAAATAGGAAAAAATTATGATTAAAAATAACTTCCATCCAGGTGAATTCTTACAAGAGTTATTGGATGATTACAATATAACAGCCTACCGTTTATCTAAAGATATCTTTGTGCAGCAGACTCGTATTAGTGAGATATTAAAAGGTAGTAGATCTATTACTAGCGATACAGCGATAAGACTCGGCAAGTATTTTGATAACTCGCCACAGTATTGGTTGAATTTACAAGATAGCTTCGATCTAACTAATTGCAATGTTGAGAATTACCATAGTATTAACCCTATTGAAAGGGTGGCTCAATAGCAAGGCAAGGGTTTTGTTTGATCATAATGAGATGAACAACAATTGGGGAAAATCCAAATAGCACAATTACTCAAGGTAGGGGTAAAAAAAATGAAGGTCAAAGCACCCATATATTGAGACACACCTTTGCCAGTCATTTTATTATGAATGGTGGTGATGTTTTAAGTCTACAGAAAGCACTAGGTCATAGCACTTTAGTAACGACATTGAAGTGCGCACATTTGTCACCTGATCATCTAAATGATGTGCGGAAATTTGCACCAAAAAATAAAGATGTGATGAAAAAAACATAGTTAAGATTTTAGTTGGTAGGCTCTACAGATACTACTACTAAAGGGAATTTGTGGCGGAGAGTGAGGGATTTGAACCCTCGAAAGGGGATAAACCCTTTACACCCTTAGCAGGGGCGCGCCTTCAGCCACTCGGCCAACTCTCCGTAAAAAAAAATATTATACGCTAAATATTTTAAAGGGATAGTTTTAAAAACCGTAGTTGTATCTAAGCTTTAATTGTCCAGGATCTTCGCCCTTAAAGTCAATCACTCGAAAACGTAGTTGACCCCAGTCGCCTTCGAGTTTAATTTTTTCTTGTAGGGCTTGTAGTTTGATTTTTGCATCCAAGATCATCTGCTCAGACTCATTCCATCGGCTACTTTCATCTTTAGGCGTGCCAAGCTGATATTCGTGATAAAGCAATTCGTTAGAGATATCGGTCGCTTCGGCATTAATATCAAACATGCTTTCTCCCATTTCGTAGCTAACTTCAAGATCAAGAATCTCAGTATCAATAACCTCTATTTCGCTGGAAATATCGATAACGTCAGTGGTAGTGGGCTTGCCCTCTGCAACAACCCGAAAATTTAATAACAGGATTAGTGCTAAAAATAGTTTGTAGCTTACTGTTAAGAGAACCAACGATAAAGTCCTAAACTGTTAACACAAACAAAGACAGTGTTTAATAATACTAATGATTTGTCGTTATTTCTCGAGCCTTGTATGATCCAACTAATGGCAGATACCATGAAAAATATATAGCCAAATTTTGAATATTCAAAATTAAGCGCCACCATAAGGCCGCCAATAATGCCAGTGACTGTACCAAGCCAGCCCCAGTTATTATGCATGGGTTTCAAAATCATGAGTAACAACGGCTGTTTTTCCAAGCATGATAGAAGCAGAGCAGTATTTTTCTGCCGATAAACTAACAGCTTTGGCTATTTTCTTCTCATCTAGGTTTTCGCCTTCCAGGATAAAATGCAGGTGAATTTTAGTAAATACTTTTGGGTGTTCATCAGAACGCTCAGCCGATATTTCAACCCGACAATTGCGTACTTCTTCGCGCATTTTTTTAAGCATGGACATGACATCAATAGTAGTGCAGCCACCCATGCCCAAAAGTAGCATTTCCATTGGCCTAATGCCGAGGTTTTTACCGCCTAAGGTTTCAGGGCCATCCATAACAATCGCATGGCCACTGGCCGATTCACCTACCATCATCATGCCATCAATCCATCTAACTGTTGTGTTCATTGTGAGTGTCCTTGTATTGTGTTAAGCAAAAATATCTTCTAGCGCTTGGCCAGGGTTATCTTGACGCATGAATGCTTCACCCACTAAAAATGCATGAATATCATGTTCTTGCATGAGTTTTACATCTTGCGCGCCTAAAATGCCGCTCTCAGTAATCACCAAAGTGTCATCATCTATTGCATCCAGAAGATCAATGGTTGTTTGCAGGGTAACATCAAATGTTCTTAGATTTCGATTGTTAATGCCAACCATTGGTAGGCGTAATGCTTGTACGCGCTTTAATTCTTCAAGGTTGTGCACTTCAATCAAAACATCCATGTGGCAAGAGATGGCCAGCATGGCTAAATCCTCCATTCTTTGATCTTCTAAACAAGCTGCAATGAGCAAAATACAATCAGCGCCTAAAACGCGAGACTGAAACACTTGGTAGGGCTCGATAATAAACTCTTTGCGCAAAACCGGCAGGGTGACCGCTGATCTTACTTCGGCTACGTATTTATCATCCCCTTGAAAAAAGTCTTTATCAGTTAAAACCGATAGACAAGCAGCACCATGTTTGGCATAGCTTTTGGCAATTTCAGCAGGGTTAAAGTTTTCCCGTAAAATGCCTTTTGAAGGAGATGCTTTTTTAATTTCAGCAATAATGGCATTTTGCTTAAGATCAGTCTTATCCTTTAGTGCTTGATAAAAATCACGTGTTGTGCGATCTTCATAAGCGGTTTCCATCATTTTGTCATAGGAAGTTAGCTCAAGAGCATCCTTGATTTCTTGCTCCTTTCGAGCAATAATTTTTTTGAGAATATCAGGTGTATTTGTCATGATTGGATATTTTAATGTAATTGTTTGGCTTATAATTAACCTTATCAATTATTAACCCATGTGAATAGTATGAAATTATTAGATTTTGAAATCGGCATCGACCAACCTTTTTTCTTAATTGCAGGTCCTTGCGTGATTGAATCTGAATCACTGGCTATGGAAACAGCAGAAACACTAAAAAAAGTAACTGAAGCATTGGGTATTAATTTTATTTATAAATCTTCGTACGATAAAGCAAACCGCTCTAGTACAGGAAGCTTTAGAGGATTAGGTGTTGAAGAGGGTTTACGAATTTTGCAAAAAGTTAAAGATGAGATAGGCATCCCTGTGTTGACTGATGTACACGAAGACACACCACTTGATGAGGTGGCTGATGTGGTAGATATGATGCAAACACCAGCATTTTTAGTACGTCAAACTAATTTTATCCAAAATGTTTGTAAGCAGGGTATTCCCGTTAACATTAAAAAAGGCCAATTCCAGGCGCCGTGGGATATGCAAAATGTGGTGGATAAGGCCTTTGAAACAGGCAATCAACAAATTACCATTTGTGATCGTGGCACTTCATTTGGTTACAACACGCTGGTGTCTGACATGCGCGGCTTATCAACCATGCGTTCAACCGGACAGCCTGTGGTGTTTGATGCTACACACTCTGTACAACAACCTGGTGGTAACGGCTTAACCTCGGGCGGGCAAAGAGAAATGGTGCCAGTATTAGCACGAGCTGCCGCTGCTGTAGGTGTGTCAGGATTTTTCATGGAAACTCACCCAAATCCGGAAGTGGCGCTAAGTGACGGGCCAAACATGATCCCTATTGACAAAATGGCTGACATGTTAAAAGCCTTGCAAGATATTGATAATATCACCAAGAAAAACGGCTTCCTAGAAGATCAGCTGACATAATGAGTGCTGCCGTGATTAATAGAGTTATTTTATTGATCACGGTAATGTTGGGTTCCTTTGCAGGTTTGGCTAACAAGCCAGACCTATTTTTACTTAAAACTTATGACGATTCTAAAGAGGTTGTTGGTTGGGTTATGAGCGAAAAGCTTGATGGTGTTCGTGGATTTTGGAACGGACAAGAATTACTCACTCGAGGCGGTTACAAACTTAATCCACCCCTGTGGTTTGTTCAACAGTATCCACCGTTTGCTATAGATGGGGAGCTGTGGACAAAGCGCGATGATTTTGAGAATGTTTCCTCCATTGTGCGTACGCAATTACCAGATGATCGCTGGAAACAGATTACTCACAATATTTTTGAAGTACCCAATCAGCCAGGTGGACTACTTAAAAGATTGGACGTTTTACGAGCATATTTATACAAAAATCCAAATTCAAATATTCAAATCATCCCACAAACACAGATCAATACCAAGACTCAGCTTGCTGAATTTTTAAAAGAGGTGGTTGGTAACAAGGGCGAGGGTGTGGTGGTGAGAAATCCTGATACCTTGTATCAAACGGGTCGGTTATCATCAGCACTAAAAGTGAAAAAATATTTTGATACTGAATGCACGGTACTAGGCATATTACCCGGCAAGGGCAAATATAAAGGCTTGATGGGTTCTGTGCTTTGCCAGACAAGTGCTGGAAAACAGCTAAAAATTGGCTCAGGCTTTAAAGATAAAGACAGGGCTAATCCACCCGCTATTGGTAGTAAAATTACCTTTAAATACTACGGCTTCACCAACAAAGGCAACTTTAAATATCCAGTATATTTAAGAGTTAGACCAGAGTAAGTGAGTCTAATCAATTAATTGACAGAGAAAAACATGATAAAAATTGCAGTGGTTGGCGCTTCAGGTCGTATGGGGCAAACTATTATTGAATCTATCCATCAAAATGATAAGGTGGCACTAGGGGTAACCCTGGATAAGGGTGATGAGCTAAGTGCCGTGATCAATCAGTTTGACGTAGTGATTGACTTTACCAGGCCTGAGGCAACGCTAGAGTATCTTAAAGTTTGTAAACAGGCGGGCAAAGCGATTGTGATTGGCACCACAGGTTTTGATGATGCTGGGCTTGAGATAATCAATAATGCCGCTCAAGAAATCCCAGTAGTATTTGCACCGAACATGAGTGTGGGTGTCAATTTATCGCTTAAATTGCTAGAGATGGCAGCCAAGGTAATTGGTGAAGATTCTGATATTGAAATTGTTGAGGCGCATCATCGCCATAAGGTGGACGCACCCTCGGGCACCGCACTTAAAATGGGTGAAGTGGTAGCTAATGCTCTAGGGCGAGATTTGTCCAAATGTGCAGTGTATGGTCGTGAAGGTATTGAAGAGCCACGCGATCGTCAAACCATAGGCTTTTCCACTATTCGAGGTGGCGATGTGGTGGGTGAGCATACAGTGAGCTTTTTTATGGAAGGTGAGCGCGTGGAAATTACCCACAAAGCCTCATCACGCATGACTTTTGCCAATGGCGCTGTTCGAGCATCAGCTTGGTTAAAAGATAAGTCTGCAGGCTTGTATTCGATGCAAGATATACTGGATATATAAGGAGAATTTAAATGCTGTATGCTGTCATTTCACAAGATGTAGAGGACTCATTAGAAAAGAGATTGTCCGTGCGTCCAGCGCATATTGAGCGTTTGAATGCTTTAAAAAATGAAGGTCGATTAATCCTGGCAGGGCCGCATCCAGCTATTGATAATGTTGATCCTGGCGAGGCAGGCTTTACTGGCTCACTGGTGGTGGCAGAATTTGAATGTTTAGCAGACGCCCAAGCTTGGGCAGATGCAGATCCGTATATGGCGTCAGGCGCATACGCAAGCGTTATTGTGAAGCCGTTTAAAAAAGTGTTACCATGAGTTTAATTTTCAGACCTTTATTTGAAAAAGAAAGCTCCACCTACACATATTTACTAGCTGACTCTCAAACCAAAGAGGCAGTAATTATCGATGCAGTGAGTGAAACCAAACAAAGAGATATTGGCCTAATTGAAGAGTTAGGTTTGGATCTTAAATACATTATTGAAACTCATGTACATGCAGACCACATTACCAGCTCTTGCCCGCTGAAGGATCGTTTTAGTCAGGCGCAAATTGTACTAGGTAGTGCCAATTCAGTGACTTGTGCAGACATTTTAATCAAGGACGGCGAAAGCTTGGCATTTGGAAAATATCAAATTAAAGCGCTGTCAACACCAGGGCATACTGACGGCTGCATGTCATACGTGATTGATGACAAGGTATTCACTGGAGATGCTTTGTTGATTCGCAGTTGTGGGCGTTGTGATTTTCAAGGCGGCTCAGCTAAAAAACTGTACAACGCCATTCAATATTTGTTTACTCTTCCCGAGGCTACCTTGGTTTATCCTGCGCATGACTATGGCGGACGCACAGTAAGCTCTATTTGGGAGGAAAAAACCTTTAATGAAATGATTGGCGGTGGTGTTGATCAGGTAGAATTCATTCATCGTGTTGATGCAATGGAGCTATCACTACCCGCCAAAATTCACGTCGCTGTACCGTCCAATCAAGTCTGCGGATCAAGGATCATCACCAAAGAACCATGAGAGGTTATTCGCTAGATCCACATCCGAGCGTTAAAGTTGTTACAGAGCAGTATGCTGTGGTGCGTATTCCTCGTGTTAAGCGAGAGCGCGTTCCTGCTAACAATGTTGAAATCGTTGAAAATCTTGAGCAAGCAGTAGAAAAATCAGACCCTAAAAATCACTTATACGCCGCTAAGGTTTTGGGTCCTTCGCGCTCATCTGAAGGAGTTATTTTGTATTATATTTTGGATATGTATAATCACTCATGAAGTGGCTATTCATCATTACCCTGTTTTTGTCCTCAGCACTTATTGCCGACGATAAAATAGAAATCGAGCTTAGCTCTGGCGAAGTGCTTATGGTGGACACTTTTAATTCTGAGGGTAATACCTTATACCTTTATTTACCATCAGAGCGTGGCTTTGGCAAAGGTCATATTGCTACCGCACAACAGCTGGCTTTTGATGAGCGCGACGTCTGGGTGCTAGATTTGCACGCCAGCTATATGGTACCCAGGCATCGTAGTAGTATAGATAAGTTTAATATCGATGATTTGGTGGAGCTAATTAGCCTAACGCAAGACAAGGGCTTTAAGCAATTATTTTTTGTCACCTCTGGTCGAGGTGCTCAGCTAGCGCTCAAGGCGGCTTACCAATGGCAATCCCAACACCCTGGTGATGATTATTTAAAAGGTCATATTTTTCATTCTCCGCATTTAATTAAAGGTGCGCCTGCGTTGGGTGTCAAGGCAGATTATGTTGATATCGCCAAAGCGAGCAACTTGCCTATTTATATGGTTTTGCCACAGTATGGTACCAAATATTTTCGCTCTAAAGAAATATTAAAAACTCTAAAATCTGGCGGTAGTTCGGTTTTTGTGCATCGGTTAGAAGGTGTGCGTGGCGGGTTTCATATGCGTAATGAGGAAGATTTAACACAAGCAGATTTAAAAGCAAAGACAGATTTGGGTAATACATACATACAAGCATCTGCTCTACTCTCAAGTGTGCGTCCAATAGCTCCGATAGCTTTATCAAAGTCTACGCATATCAAGCCCAAGTATGCTTTGAGTGAGCCAACACTCAAGCCGTATAAGGGTAAGCGTAGTATTGTATTGCAATTGAAAGACTTAAAAGGTCAAAAAGTTAATCTGAGTGATTATAAAGACACTGTCATTTTGTTAAATTTTTGGGCAAGTTGGTGCAAGCCTTGTATCAAAGAGATTCCCTCATTGGTTAGGTTAGGCGAACAGTTAAAACACCAAAATTTTAAAATTATCACTGTGAACGTTGGTGAGTCAGCACGTGAAATTAATGAATTCAAGAAAAAAGTAAAGTTTGACTTGCCAATCTTATTAGACAGCTCCGGCAAAGCCGTACAAGATTGGGGTGTGTATGCTTATCCGTCTAATTTTTTACTGGATAAAAACGGCATCATTCGCTACGCCTATCGCGGTGCGCTTGAGTGGGATTCACCTGTGATTATCAATACCATCAGCGAGTTCTTTTGAAACAATACGACGTTATTATTATTGGTGCAGGTGCTGCAGGTTTGATGTGCGCTGCACAAGCGGCTAAACGTGGTCGCAGTGTGGCTATTTTGGATAAGGCCAGTAAGGCGGGTAAGAAAATCCTCATATCTGGCGGTGGAAAATGTAATTTTACCAACCTCTTTATTGAGCCCGAGGCCTACGTTTCAAACAACCCGCATTTTTGCAAATCTGCCTTATCACGCTACACTCAATGGGATTTTATAGCCTTATTAGAAAGCCATCATTTGAGCTGGACAGAAAAAACTTTGGGTCAATTGTTTTGTGATCAAAAATCCGGCGCAGTGCTTAGAATGTTGCTCGATGAAGGTGAGCAAGTGGATATTATTTTGGCTTGTGAAATTGGTCAGATTGAATTTGATTCAAACTATACAATTCAATCAAACCAAGGTGGTTTTAAAGCAGAATCATTGGTTGTTGCTACAGGTGGCCCTAGTATCCCAAAAATGGGTGCAAGTGATTTCGGCTTGCAAATCGCCAAACAATTTGGTTTGAAATCAGTTGCTTTTAAACCTGGCTTGGTGCCATTTACTTTTCATCAATATGATATTGACAAGTATTTTAAAGATCTCTCTGGGCTT
This sequence comes from uncultured Candidatus Thioglobus sp., assembly GCF_963981275.1. Lineage (NCBI taxonomy): Bacteria > Pseudomonadati > Pseudomonadota > Gammaproteobacteria > Pseudothioglobaceae (SeqCode) > Candidatus Thioglobus > uncultured Candidatus Thioglobus sp. Next base: position 8,860 of record NZ_CAXCCZ010000039.1, read on the forward strand.
TCTCTAGAGGCGGTTGTTAGTTGTAATCACGCCAATTTTAGAGAGCAGTTGCTCATCACTCATCGAGGCTTGAGTGGCCCGGCTATTTTGCAAATTTCTTCCTACTGGAGCAAAGGAGATTATATTATTATTGATCTTTTGCCTGATTTGGATGCCAGCGAATATTTACTAAACAAACAACAACAACGAGGTAAGGCGGAGCTTAAAACAATTTTGGCTGAATTTTTCCCCAAGCGACTTGCTGAGCGCTTAGCTAATACGTTAAGTGCAAAAGCATTAGCTGATATGACACTAGGTGAAATAAAACAGCACGATCTCAAAGCGTTTGGTTATTGCCTGAATCATTGGATGCTAACACCTAGTGGCACTGAAGGTTTGCGCACCGCTGAGGTTTGTACAGGCGGAATTGCCACTAATGAATTATCTTCCAAAACCCTAGAATCAAGTAAACAACCTGGGCTTTACTTTATTGGTGAAACGGTTGATGTCACCGGCTGGCTAGGTGGTTATAACTTCCAATGGGCTTGGTCATCAGGCTGGGC
>NZ_CAXCCZ010000040.1:0-8846 GCF_963981275.1 uncultured Candidatus Thioglobus sp.
AATGAGCCCAAATGCGCGATTAAAACTGCGGTTGAATCGGGGGATATTCACCCGATGCGTTATCATAATTATCTGCAACTTATTGGCGCTTGAAGCTAGAAGCTCATCTTCTGTAAACCACGCTTGGTAAAGTATATTTTAGAACCTTTAATTAAGTTTGCCAATAACAAAGCATTAGACAAAACCATCAGTACACCTGTAGCTATTTGAAAGCTAGAATCAAATGCAAAAATGGCCAATGATAATAGTGTTAATACATGCAATATAAACTGAATAGTGGTGAGTTTTTTTCCAATTAATTCATGCATGGTTGGCATGCTCATATAGCCTTCATTAGTTAGGTGAAACCAGACTAAAAATGGCACGATTTTATACATCATGCCAGTTATTACCGACATGGCAAAACCATAAATAAAAACAACGACAACCATTGTGTTTAGTTGCGCCATGTGCAGCCATTCATTAGCAACTGAGAGACCAATACTGGCTAACAACATTAGCATTGCAAAATACCAATAATACGTCGTGGTGTCGATAATTTTTCGCTTTCTGTTAAGCAGCAGGCCAATTGTACTCAGCGCATAATCAGCCAGCACCAGCGCCACAAATACTTTAAATAATAAATACAATGAAGGATTGTCAATAATTAGGCTAAATCCAAGCCCCACTAACAAGATGAAAATCACCTTGATGGCATATTTGGTGTAGAGCTTAGGATAAGCGTCAGCCACATAAAACATTGGAATAACTTGATAAGACACGCCAATAATTAGCATAGCAATCCAGCCTAACAAGCTAAAGATAATATGCGTATACACAACAGCCTGATGATACTCAGAAAAGCCAGTATTAACATGGGACAACACAAGATATCCAGCTAATAGCAAAGCCACTAACAACGAAGCCAAAGCACCGATAAAGGCTTTGATTGTTGGGGTGATATTTTTGGCATTTTTAAGGGTTGAAATGGTGGCAACAACAAACACCAAAAATGCACTCAACAACATTGCCATTGCTACAATCATTAAAGTCGGCTGATAGTTATAAAATGCATAAGCAAATAGCAACAATCCAGCTGTGAGTAATCCATGAACCATGGGCGCAATAATTTGTTGGTGTTTGAGAGTGACACCCGCGGTGACTGGCAGCATTTGAAACATAGCACCGAGCATAGTCATTGCTAAAAATCCCAAAGTGATTAAATGCGTAAACACCACAACTGACAATGAAGATCTTGCTTGCAAGGAGGATACAAAGCCCAAGATAAACAGCCCAGCCAACAAGCCAAAAATAGGACTGGTGATGAAAAATCTTAATGGGATTTTTAAGGGTGGCGCTTGGTCTAAGGACAAAGAGGAGTTAAACATAAAGCTAATTTCTTGAAATAATGACGTGGAACAAATTGGCTGATTTTTCCTCCAAGGTGTATTGAAAGCCTTGGCTGGTTAACAGCTCAAATAATGGATAAGGAATTTGTTTATGGATGATCTTAACTTGCTCAGAATCTTTAAGCGCTTGGGCCGCCTTCAAGGAGATTTCTAATGGCTCACAGGGCGGGAAATCTCTAACATCAATTTCCTGCATGATTTTTTAAGGCAGCTGCTTAACCAGATTTTCTGACTCTGCGCCAAAAACTTTATCCATCATACTGTAAAGCATTTGTTCTTCTTTCATGTTGTGCTGCTGCACCAAAATCATGAAAGATTCACTTAAGCCTAAAAATTTATCCTTATCTTGCGCTTCAAGATGGTTTTTTAGCTCGTCTAAAGTTGCTCTCATGCGCACATGCTCTGAGCGCATTACTTGCGTTGGCCCGCCTGCCATGCCTGTTTTTTCTTCAAAAGCTGGAAATAGAGTTTCTTCTTCACGCTTAAAGTGGAGATTAAAATCAGCATAAGCGTTAGCAAATGAGGTGTTTGCCTCTACCCAATTTTGATCAACCACCAAGCCTTCAGCCTTGACATATTCATCATCACACGCACGGTGATGATCAGCCATAAACTCTGAAATATTCATTTATTCAAATTCCATTTGTTTAAAGATACGCTCAGCATTTTGCTTGTGTAATTCTTTATACGTGCCACGATCTCTAAACATAGACTGGTCAATATTATAAGCCTCATATAACCCACCATCGTCATCCAATACCTTCTCCACTTCACCACGCATATAGACTAAGTAGTCTTTAGTGAATTTGGTGATCGTTGCCAGATCAGTTGGCTCACCATGACCTGGGATAATAATTCCAGGCTCTAAAGCCTCGACCTTGTCCCAAGTTTCAATCCAAGCAGCTGCGTTGGTATGTGGGAAAATTGGCAACATGCGCTCGTTAAAGGCAGTGTCACCACTGATTAAAAACTTTTGCTCAGGCAACCAAAGCTGGATATCATCTGGAGAGTGAGATGCACCAATATGCATTAGCTCAATCTTGGTGTCGCCCATTGGAAGATTCATTTTTTCTTCAAAAGTTAAATCAGGTCTGATTAATTTTGTGCCAATTATTTTATCTTTTTGAACACGTTGAGCGCGAGCAAAAATATCCTCACCTCGATGCTTAATCTCGTTGTCTGCCTCAACGTGAGCAATAATAATTGCATCCTGCTCTTTCCAGTAATTTGAGCCTAGAATAGCATGGCCTTGTGAGTTTTCTAACACCACGTATTTAACCGGCTGATCAGTTACTTTTCTAATTTCTTCATGTAGTGCTTTAGCCACAAGATAGCTGCCGCCTGCATTAAATACTAGCACGCCATCAGTGGTTACAATGAAAGAAAGGTTGTTGTTATGATAGGCATTTTCATACGTATAAGGCTGTGTGGCGCCAATTGCTGAATAGATATTAGGTGCAACTTCCTCAGGCAATCTGTACAAAATATTGCTCGGCTCGTAATCACTAATCTTAACCGGATTCATCTCTTCCTTCCAGGTGAAAAAACCATCAGAATAATTTTTAACGTTTGTATAGCCCATAGTTTCAAGGGTTTTAGCTGCTAGCGGAGAGCGAAGGTTACGGCCACAATAAACAATGATTGGTGTGTCTTTTGATGTGACATGATCGGCAATTTGAAACTCCAACCAGCCGCGCACGATATTGACATTTTGACCACGCTTAATTGTGCCAGTATATTTGAGCTCAAAAGGTGAGCGCACATCAATCAGTACAACACTCGGATCCTCATTGAGAATCTTGTCTAACTCTTCAGTATTAATATTGACAATTTGCTTGTTAACGGACTCTAGTAATTTGCTACCATCAACTATTTCAATATCAGCTTGTGAACTAAGGGTGCCAAACATTATGGCGAGTGCTAAGATTTTGTTAAACATATTTGTTTTTTATTTAATTATTTGAATTATTATCTCATACAGATAAGTCTCATTCCGATTTTTTTGATAATTTATATTAGTATATTATTGACTTCTAATATTATTAAAGTATAATATAAAACTGGAGGGCAGAAAAACCCTTAAACTAAAAACATTATTTATTTAAAAAAACAGAGGAGATACAATGAAAAAAATAACGTCAATCATTACACTTACAAGTGCACTAACAATGGGTGCAGCAAATGCATTTTTTATTAACCCAATGAACGCTATGCAAGATGTGAGCGATGAAATGAGAGAAGCAGTTATTGATGTAACTGGTGAAAGACCTGAAGAAATTATTGCAGATGCATTATTACAAGGCGGTGGTGTAATGCCACAAGAAGTTTCAAAAGAGCTTTTCATGGAAATGGTGCAAGTAACTGAAGTAGAAGAAGGTATTAGTGGTGCTGATGTAGATGAGTCTATTAAATCTATGGCTACCAATGAAAACATTTTGCACGTTGCTTCATTTCCTCTAAGCAAGCAGATCGAAAATGTAACTGGCAAGCCATACCGTCATCTAACCATTCACAACATTTGTGATGCAGTTACTGCTGGTAAGATTGCTGATGTTGATGACCGTTTTGCAGTTATCCTACCTTGTAGAATTGCAGTTGTTGAAGGTAAAGATGGAAAAATCAGAATGATTAGCATGAATTCTGATGTTATGGACCTAATGAACCTTCCTAAAGAAGCGTATGATCCTGCAAAAGAAGTTGCAGATAAGATGGACGCAATTCTTGAAGGTGCTAAAGAAGGCGCTTTCTAAATATTTGTTAGTCTAAATCACAAGGCCTGCATTTGCAGGCCTTTTTTAGTTATGAGCCAAGATCAAATTATTAAACGCCACCAGCATGCTTTTAGGCAATTCGGACACCACCCTAATGCACTCTTGTGGAGTGGGATCAAAATTCAATATTTGCGCTTTGAGCAATTAGCAAAAATCAATATTCAAACAAGGGATTCTTTGCTTGATGTTGGCTGTGGTTTTGCTGATTTGAACTTTTACCTTACGCAACAAAATATTCCCACACAGTATCAAGGTATTGATATTGTTGAAGATTTTATTGTTAAGGCCAAAGTGCTCTATCCAAAGGCTCAATTATCAGTCAATGATTTATTTACACTAGACCCAGAGCCCAACAGTATTGACTATTTAATGCTTTCTGGTGCTTTGAATTATGTCATTGATGATGCAGACAATAAGGCCAGACAAACCATTGAAAAGATGTTTGCTACTTGCCGAAAAGGGATTGCTTTTAATTTACTAGATAACGATGATCAGTGGTCTAGCTCGCGTAATGATTTACAAACTTATAACAAGCAAGAGGTTGAGTCTTGGGTGAAAAAGCTCACCTCAAATTATCAAATAATTGATAATTATTTGGATAATGATTTCACACTACTTGCCTGGAAAGAATAGCGCGACATTGTCACCAATAATCTCAACTCTAGCTTGCCATTTATTAGCTAAAAACTGCAAGGTTTTTTCACTAAAAAAAGCAATATGGGTTGGATCATTTTTGTAATACCAGGTTGCAAAATCAACCTTCTTTGTTAAGATCTGCGTCATCACAGCGAGCACCCCGTGTGGATTTAACATTGAGATTAATCTATCCAACTCCATCTGTGGATGGCTTAAATGCTCCAACACTTCAGTAGCGCTAATAAAGTCGTATTGATTGCTAAAAACAGATGAATTATTTTGATAGTATTTATCAAAAAGATCTACTGAGTGACCCGCCTCTTCAAACATTAAGGATAGTGTAGGGCCAGGGCCACAGCCAAAGTCCAAGCCTTTGGAGTTTGAATCAAGATATTTTTCAACTGGATTAAAAATGGCTGAAAGGAATTGTCGATAGCCTACATCATTAGCATTATTCTGATGCAAATCATAACGAGATTTTTCGTCGATATTATTTAAATGAAAACGCTTGGGTAAAAATACCAAATCACAGTCTGAACAGCACAAGTAGCTGGCATTTTCATTTGAATAATAAGGCTGAACCTTATTAGAGTCACACAATGGGCAGGCGTCAATCTGGCTCATTGTGTAACGCTTAACTAATTAGTGAGAACAAGTTCCTGAGTGAACATGGCCGTGCTCTAGCTCATCAGCTGTTGCTTCTCTAACTTTTTCAATGCTCACATTAAAGTGTAGTGTTTCGCCCGCTAATGGGTGGTTAGCGTTAATAACAACAACCTCTTCTTTAATCTCTTCAACACGAACAATAAACGGATTACCTTGTTCATCTTGTGATTGAAGCTCCATGCCTACTTCCAGGTTTTCAATACCTTGTAAAGCTTCCATTGGAATCTCTTGAATGCCTTCTGCGTGATGCACTCCGTATGCATCTTCAGGTGCTACTGAAACATCACAAGTCTCGCCTACTTTCATACCTTCAAGGGCTTTTTCTAATCCAGGAATAATATTACCATGGCCTTGAATAAATGGCATTGGCTCTTTGCCTTGTGATGAATCAATTACCTCGCCGGCATCGTTTTTTAAAGTGTAGTGCATTTCAACTACTGCGTCTTTTTGTACTGTCATTTTTTTGTCTCCTGGTTGGCCGAGGCCGGGTTTATATTAAAAAAAAATACTTGGTTATTCAAGATATTAATTCTTATATAGGGCCAGGTTATTATTATTCAAGCTTAAACGCTTAAAATTTAAATTATTTAACCCACCATCTGCCAATGCCAAACCAACCAATCCATGAAGTAATAAACAATATAACACTGGCATCTTGAATCCAAGGGTTGACTGGAAACTGCTCAACAACCAATGCTATTATAAAAATAGCCAATACCACAAACCCAGTCTTGCATTTGATTCTGTCTTTATTCAGTTCGTGGCGCATGCAATGCAAAATTACATCAACAAAGTTTTTAAAGGGGTAGACCAGAAGAAATAGAATAATAGGGGTTAATATAACCGATATGGCAATTGAAACAACGCCATCCACATCTGCTGGCACAAAGCCTAAATAAGCGCCTAATTCCATACTGGCTAACGTGGAAATGAGATAATCCCCCGGAAAAGTCAGCCAATCAATCAATGTTTGTAATAATGTAGCGCCCTCTTCTGCTGTTTTGTTCATAAATACTCTAATTTAATGTGTACTGGCAATGCGCTTGCTAAGCATCAAGCCCCTTTTGGTAGGTGAATTTTTTAGCCAATTATAGTTTGTTGTTGCGAATTATCAAGAGATTTCTAATGCTTTCGAGTTATTTATTCTTATAATTATTCTTGGAAATTCGATGATGAAAATCGTTGTGTTTTTTTCGTGAGCGTTGTGGCTTTATCGGGGTGCTACTCATTCTAGAATAAGGCACTAAACACTTGTCCGTATTGCCTATCAAATCACTACGACCCATACGCTTTAAAGCTTGTCGTAGTATGTCCCAATTTTTGGGATCATGGTAGCGTAAAAAAGCTTTGTGTAATTTTCGTTGAACACCGCTACGAGGCGTTTTTACTGACTCAGATTGTCGAGTAATTTTCTTTAGCGGATTTAACTCACTATGATACATCGCAGAGGCGATAGCCATTGGGGTGGGAATAAAAGCCTGTACTTGATCTGGCTTAAAATTATTGCGCTTTAGCCAAAGTGCTAGGTTTAACATATCTTCATCGCTTGTTCCAGGATGCGATGAAATAAAGTAAGGAATCAGGTATTGCTCTTTGCCCGCTTGCTCAGAATAGCGCTCAAATAATTTTTTAAATTGATGATATGAGCCAATACCCGGTTTCATCATTTTTGACAAGGTGTTATCTTCGGTGTGTTCAGGTGCAATTTTTAAGCGTCCGCCAACATGATGAGTGACTAGCTCTTTAATATATTCAGGGTCTCGTACAGCAAGATCATAGCGCAAGCCTGAGGCGATAAAAATACGCTTAACACCTTTTAGACTGCGCGCACGTCGATATAGCTTTGTGAGTGGCTTATGATCCGTTCCCATGTTTGGGCAAATATCAGGATAAACACAACTAAGGCGACGACAAGCTGCCTCGATTTTTGAATCTTTACATTGCAAGCGATACATGTTCGCCGTCGGCCCGCCAAGATCAGAAATATTGCCTTTGAAGTCGTCAATATTATCACGAATTGTTTCAATCTCACGGATTACCGAATTCTCTGAACGACTTTGAATAATACGCCCTTCGTGCTCGGTAATCGAGCAAAATGTGCATCCGCCAAAACAGCCACGCATAATATTGATTGAAAAACGAATCATGTCGTAAGCAGGAATTTTTAACTTACCATAAGCTGTATGCGGCTTGCGCGTATAAGGCAGCTCAAACACACTATCAAACTCCTCCATTGACAAAGGAATGGGCGGTGGATTTAGCCAAACATCACGCTCACCATGGCGTTGTATCAAGGAGCGCGCATTACCTGGATTGGTCTCTAAATGAAAAACACGCGAGGTATGTGCATACAAATAGCGATCTTTGGCCACTTGCTCAAATGAAGGGAGCCGAATAACGGTTTCTTCTCGCTTTAAGCCTTTAGTGCGTTGATCAAAATCAATCACCTGAGTCGCACCCTGATTGGGATTAATTTTATTAGGCTTAGCCTGATTGCTGTTATCAGTACAACCTTGCTTATCTTTAGCAGAAGTATCTGCATATGGATCTGTTTGTGGATGATTCAAGCTTTTGTCAGCATCAATCTCACTTGAATCCAGAACTGTCCAGCCTTTAGGAATACCTTGGCGCATATAAGCTGTGCCGCGAATATCGGTAATTTCTTTAATGTTCTCACCCGAAGCAACTCGATGCGCCACCTCGACAACAGCACGCTCCGCATTACCAAATAACAACAAGTCAGCTTTAGAGTCGGGCAGGATTGAACGACGAATGGTTTGCGACCAATGGTCGTATTGAGCAATGCGTCTTAAACTGGCCTCGATACCCCCAATAATAACTGGAACACCCTTGAAGGCCTCTTTGGCACGCTGTGTGTAAACTGTAGTAGCACGATCGGGCCGCTTTCCTGCAACGCCACCAGCTGTATAAGCATCGTCAGAACGCGGCCTCTTTTCAGCCGTATAGTGATTAACCATAGAATCCATATTGCCAGATGCCACAGCAAAAAATAGATTTGGCTTACCGAGCTTTCTAAAGTCATCAGCCGAATGCCAATCAGGTTGGGAAATAATCCCAACGCGAAACCCTTGGGACTCTAGCAAGCGACCAATAATAGCCATGCCAAAACTTGGATGATCTACATAAGCATCTCCAGTAACAATAATAATATCACAACTATCCCAGCCCAGTCTGTCCATCTCTTTACGTGACATAGGCAGCAATGGAGCAGGCACCAGACCTTTTTTATGGGGCCAAAATTTTGGGTATGAATAAAGATTTTTAGGCGGCAATGACATAAATTTTAAGTATACAGTAACCACCCATTAATTTATGAAGCGCTCTATCAACCTTTAAACAAATCCCCGCACTCCTAGCGTGTGCC